>CANQOD010000137.1 GCA_947625395.1 uncultured Bacilli bacterium | reverse complement strand
ATCTCCTAACTTATAGCCAATCAAAGCACCGATGGCAAGTAATCCAATTCCAATTCCAATTTCAAGAAGCTGTGCTTTTACTGGGAATACAGATAATAAAAGCGTAATAATAGAAGCAAAGACAAAACCTAAAACTCCATAATAAGTTTTGGTTTCATATTTTTGAAATAAGAATTCAATTAGTTTAGCAATGCCAATAATACCAACTAAAACCCCTATTCCAAACGGAACTAAAACCAAAAAATTAGGAACGATATTTTCAAAATGCGTAAATTCCTTGATGGCATCCATTACCGGATTATAATATCCTAAAAGCATTAACACCATTGAACCCGATACCCCAGGAATGACCATAGTTGCTGCCGCAATTGCGCCGACTCCAAAGAGAAGAAGACAACCAACAAGACCAATTCCTTTCAAAGAGACTTCTCCAGTTCCTTGTAAGAAGCCAAGGAGCAGAATAAAAATAAATGTTCCTAAAAAAAGGAAAAGATGACTGGCAGATTTCTTTGTTCCCTTTACTTTTTTACAAAGGAGTGGTAAACCACCTAAAATGAGACCAATAAAGAAGAAAGTCGTAGCAAATGGATAATTTTCCAAGCTTTCTGTAATCACTTTACTTCCCAAAACAATCGAAATACCAAGACCAATGACCAGTGGAATTAAAAAGCGAAGATTCTTTTTGATATTTTTAAAAAAATGACTAATTGCTCCAATTAAATCTTCATAAATTCCTAAAGTCAAAGCCAAAGTTCCACCACTGACTCCCGGAATTAAATTTGCAATTCCCATCATAAATCCTTTGATTGCTAAAATGATTTTTTCTTTCATAGTTATCCTCTTTTCTTAAGCTAGTATATTCATTATACCATACTTTCTTTATACATTTCGCTATTTTTCTAAAACTTCCATTAAAACAGGAATCACATGTTTCTTACGAGATACACAACCATCAAAATAGGCGCCTTCCTGTAAATCATCCAAATTATAAGCAAGCTTTAATAATTCTTTCGCTTTACGATTAAACAATAAGTAAGAACCATTTTTAATAATATCTGTAACATAAAGAGCTACAAGCTGATAATGATTTGCCTCAGCGACCGCATCTAAAACATCCACATATTGTTCAAGCTCTTTTTCAATTTCTTGAAAATTCATTGTAAAGAACTGGCCAACTCCAAACGTAATCTCTTCAACCGTATAAAGCTTGAAATCATTATAAAGCACTTCCTCTTTACTCATTCCCTTTAAAGAAGTTCCCGCCTTTAAAAGTTCCAGTCCATATTTTTGATAATCAACACCAGCAAGCTGAGATAAGTGTTTGACAGCCTCTATATCAAATGGCGTCGTTGTAGGGCTTTTCAAAATCAAAGTATCAGATAAAATACCTGATAAAAGCACACCGGCGATGGCTTTTGGCATTGCAATCTGACGTTCTTGATAAAGCTGATAGACTATCGTTGACGTACTTCCTACAGCCATATTTCGAAAATTCACCGGCATCGTTGTTGTAATACTGCCTAAATTATGATGGTCAATAATTTCTAAAATCTCTGCTTCTTCAAGTCCTTCCGCACTCTGTGCTTTTTCATTATGATCCACTAAAATGACTTTTTTAGGTGTTTTTTCATTTAAGTCTGTAATTCTTAATAAACCAAGGCACTTTCCTTTATAGTTTACAACAGGATAATTTGTATGTCTAAGTTTTCGATTGACTTCTAAAATATCATCGACATATTCGCTTTCATCAAAACAAATCGCAGTGTCATCGTAATTGAGCACAGTAGAAACATAATTACTTAAAGCAACAAGACGGGCTACATGATAAGTGTCATAACTTGTTCGAATCATATTAATATGATTTTTCTTGGCTTCTTCAATATGGTAATCTTTGATTTCTCCATTTCCGACAACAATAATCAATTTTACTTTTGACTTCAAGGCATATTCTATTACACTATGTCTATCTCCAACAATTAAAATATCATTTGGAGATAAAGTGACATTATGAATAAACGTCGTACTTCGATAGGAAGCAACCAATAAATTTCCTTCAGTTTCCTCAGTAATTCGGACAATCTCCTCACCTTTTAAAACAGCTAAAATATTTTGATAGGAAGTTTTTAATGTTCGAACTTCAGCATTAATAAAACTATGTGCTAAATCTTTAATGGTAACAATGCCAACAAATTGATGATTTGCTAATACAACAGGAACGCCTGTGAGTCCTTGTTCTAACATATAAAGATAAGCATCGTAAATGGACGCTGTCTGTTCCAAATAGAATTTTCGATGATAACCAGTATCTTTTAACTGAAGCTTTACATCATTTAAGTAAGGAGGTTCTTCCACTCCAAAATAAGACAGTGCAAACTTCGATTCTTTATTGATTGCACTTAATACTCTTGCTTCAGCATGCATCCCTAGTTGTTGTTTGAGATAAGCAACGCCAATACAAGAGGCAACTGAATCTGTATCGGGCTTTCGATGACCAAAAACATACACCTTTTCCATTCTTTTCACTTCTTCCCTATGATTGTCAAAATTATA
>CANQOD010000136.1 GCA_947625395.1 uncultured Bacilli bacterium | reverse complement strand
TTCTTTAACGTTTTCTTTTCCATATTTCTCTCCTTTATTCTTTTCTAGTATTATCATAGCATTTTTCTTCGAAAAAAGAAAGTCATTATTTTTTTACTTTGAAGTATAGAGAATGTGTATTTCTTTTAAAATGGCGTCACTAAGGCATAACTAAATTGTATACTTTCTTTAAAAGGATGCCATAAAAACACAACGAAAACGCTTTACATTTTCAAGTTTCTGTATTTGTTTTCATTGTTAGAATATGATAGAATGTTACTAAGGTGGAAAAAATGAATACAAGGGAAGCTAGATTTAAAGAGAAACAAGATTCAATTATTCAAAAAGAAAAAAGTGAGAAACGAAAAAAAGTAGCCAAAGCCCTTTTGTTTTTCTTTCTGATTTTATTTTTTCTTTTCGCACTAGTGATTACTTATATTACTACAATTGGAACGACTTCTCTTATCATTCATGAAGAAAAACTGACAAATACGCGCTTGCCAAGTACTTTTCATGGCTTAAAAGTGATTGTTTTTTCTGATTTACATTATCCAAGTACTTTCCTCAAAAAAAATTTAGACGATTTAAAAGAAACCATCAATATTCGAAAACCGGATTTAATCTTTTTCACGGGAGATTTATTGACTGATGAAAAAAAAGTAACGCAAAAACAAAAACAAACAATACAACAGTTTCTCACAGAATTAGATGCCAATCTTGGAAAATATGCTGTGCTTGGTGAAACAGATACGGAAGAGGCAAAAGAACTTTTAGAGCTTGCACAGTTTCATGTTTTAGAAGACAGTTACGATTTAATTTACGAAAAAGAAACCTCCCCTATTCTTTTGATTGGACTAGATACTAGACAAAAAGTCCCAGACTTCAACCAAGCTTTTGCTTATTTCCAGCAAAACAATGCCAATCAAGACATTTTTACAATTGCTTTATTCCATCACCCTGATACAATCACAGCCCTTTTAGATAGTATCAAAGTGGATTATGCTTTTGCTGGTCATTCTCATAATGGTCAAGTAAGAATTCCTTCTCTTCCTCCTTTTGAAAAAAGAGAAAAAGCAGAAGTTTATTATGACCAGCACTATGAAATAGGTTCTACGAACTTTTATATTTCATCAGGACTTGGCACTTCAATAAGTCCTTATCGTTTTTTCGCAAGGCCTTCTATTTTCTTCTTTCGTTTTACGTCTTCGTAAAGAAAAGTTTTAATCGTTCGAAAAAGCTTTTCTTTTTTTGTTCTAATTTTTGATAAATTGGAATGTTTGTTAAAACTTTCTCACGCAACTTCACTTCGATGGTTCCTACTTCTTCTGCACGATTTCTTTTTTGATTTGGAATTTTCGCAAGGACTTGTACATCCTTTTTTTCGGATTCTTTTAATGGATAGGTAAAACTTTCCTGGATATAAGCAATTCCATCTAAATAAGGAGAGGAAAGTGAAAATGTATCTTGGTCAACAATTTTATAGGCATGATAAAGGTCAAAATAAGTTTGGTATAAGTTCTGATGGTGATTGAAAGGGTCACTATCTTTTAGCGTGACAATGGTTAGGCGCAATCCATCTTTTTCAGCCGTAGTGACAAGTGTTTTCCCAGCTTTAGGGGTATAGCCATTCTTACCGCCTGTTGCATAGGAATACGTTTTCAATAATTTATTTCGGTTGTACCAAAGGTATGTTTTCTCCCCTGTTGAAACGACGTGTTCATAAGTACTACTTATTTTTCGATATGTTTTCGATTGATACGCATAGCTTGATAAAAGGGCCATATCTCTTGCGGTTGAATAATTTTTTGTTTCTTCATCGAGTCCATGAGGATTTTCAAAGGTCGTATTTGTCATACCAATTTCTTTCGCTTTTTGATTCATCATGGAAACAAATTGTTCTTCGCTTCCACCAACATACTTTGCAATGACAACAGCCGCATCATTGCCACTGCGCAAAAGAAGTCCATAAACCAAATCACGCAACTTCATTTTTTCTCCTACAGTCACATAAATACTTGTTCCATACATTTTCAAAACTTCTTCTCCGACTGTGACTTCTTCCTCTAATTTCCCGGATTCAATGGCTAAAACAGCAGTCATGATTTTTGTAATAGATGCAATCAGTCGTACCTCATCTGCATTTTGACTATAAAGAACTCTACCACTATCTATATCCATAACAATGCTACTGCGAGCAGTATCCATTTTCGCAAAAACAGAGATGGGTATCAAAGAAATAGTGAATAAAAAAAACATGTATTTCTTCAATGTTATCACCTATTTAAGTATATTATAGGAAACGAAAATAATTCTTTTATCTTTTCATTAGAATTTGCTTTTTCTTCAATACAACTAAAAACCCCGTTCCTTATGTTTAAGAAACGAGGTTGAGAATAGATGTAAAATCTTTCTATTATTTTTGTAAGACAGGACCAGTTTCTGCTTCCGCTTGTTCTGGTTGTGCCATTTCTTCGACGATTTCAGTTGCCATTTGCTCATTCATCATTGCGACAATTGCAGCTTTTTGTTCATCAGAAATCTCAAAGTATTCTGGTGTATATTGAACAGGTTCTGTTGCTTCCACTACAGCAATTGGAGCTGGAGTTTCTTCAACT
>CANQOD010000135.1 GCA_947625395.1 uncultured Bacilli bacterium | reverse complement strand
TTCTTCTTTCTTTCATTCATGACACCCTCATTCTGATGTCATTATATCTTTTAAACTACCCCCCCCAGTTTTATTCTATTTCAGCATACATGTTTTTCCACCTGATGTTTTTTTCTAAAAAATGATTATATTCTTTATCAAAATCGTCCATTATAATCTCTTCATTATTAATTATTTTTGTTTCATATAAATCTAAATATTTGCAAAAGATTTCATCAATTTCTTCAAAAATGGTTCCACAAGTACCTTTTACTATTTTTGATTTCTTTATATCATTATAAAATTTATCCAAATTAATTGTAATACAATGATTTAATTGTGCTTCTTTTAGTGCTAATTGTGAATCGCTGTATTTTCTTTCTCCCTCAAACTTAAATGGTGTAGATATAATTGCATCACAATTAACTCCCAAATCTTTAGCAAGCCTACTTAAATAGATTAATCCTGCTGTACCACAACTTCCACCTAATCCACAAACTATTGTTATTTTTTTATATTTTTTTATTATTTCAATTAATTCTTTTTTATTATCCTCATATCTTTTTAATCCTAGTTTATAATAACCATCTAAATAATTGGTATCATTATTTTTTAAAATCAATGTATTATGATTTTCATTCATATAAGAATTCTCATCATGAATATCTAACGCTTTTAATGCAATTCTATTCCTATATTTGCTATGAATTTTAATTCCAGCTCCCCCAATAAATATCATAAGTTGTGAATCTATTTTGTTTTTATAGCTCTCTCGAAACTTTTGTTTTTCTTTTTCTATTAACAAATTTATATTTTGTGCTGGGTCAATTGCTATTTTTGCCAATATCATTTGTGTCAATTCTATTATCTTTTCCATACAAATTTTTTTGGTAGTTTCATCCCTTAAATCATCACAATCAAAATATAAATTATTTTTATCATTCACAGATATTCTTTTATTAACTTCCTCAAATGCCTTTTTTCTTTTCATTCCCATAAACGAAAAAGGACTACACGAAACTGTTTTAAATTCTTTTTTATTCTTCATTAAAACTCTTACAACATATTCATATAAATCATTTGTTTCAAGCTCAAAAAAATCATTAATTACAATTATTCTTTTTTCCTTTTTTATTATATTTTCTACCAAAGAACTTACACGTTCGTCTTTTAATATGCTTTTATAATAACAAAATTCATTGAATACATTCCAAAGTGAATTATGCTCCACAATATCAAAGTTTATTTTAACATCAGCTATACTATTGTTTAATAAATAGTCATCATCTGAAAAATGAATGATTTTACATTTCTTATTGAGATTCTTTAACTCCTTCGAAATTTTTACACCTGTTTCATTAAAAACGACATATGTAAAATTATCCATGATTATCACCTTATCATATACTTTCATCTAATAGTTTATTATATCACTATTTTTAAAGACAAAGTATTTTAATACTAGATTTTGTTTTAGGAATAGTTAAGATACATGAACAATAGAAATTGGAAATGAGCAAATATTAAACAAATTAAATTCATGATTTTAGATATAGCTGTGTATCACTTTTATTGAATCATGCAAGTATAAATTCTAGGTTATACAAAAATAGATGAGATTCGCATCTATTCTCACCTATTAAAATTTACTTAATAATTCAATTAATCTTGTATTTTTATAAATGTTTTCTCTTCCTACTTTTTCAAATTCAAGCAATCCAGCATCCACTAATTGATTTAAGTATGTAGTCGCTGTTTGCCTTGTTATATTACATCTATTTTCAATATAATTAATTCTAGTATAGACTTCAAAGAATAAAGAATCTAATAATTCATCAGAATAGATTTTAGGTAATTTTATCATAAACTCTTTCTTATAAGATTCCATTTCATTTTGAATTTGTTTAATAAGTTCAATTGTATTTTTAGATGTTTCTTCAATTCCTTTTAATATATATATAATCCATTCTTCATAATTATTATTTTCTCTAAATTCAGTAAATAATTTATAGTATTGCTCTTTATTTTTGTTAATATAATTACTTAGATAAAGAATTGGACTATCTAAAAGATGATTTAATACTAAATATAAAACATTTAATATTCTACCCGTTCTATCATTTCCATCGTAAAATGGATGGATAGATTCAAATTGATAATGAATTAAAGCCATTTTAATTAATGAATCTACCTCGTCATCATTTTCATTCATATAATATTCTAAATTTTTAAGTAAATCTCTAATTTCTTTTTCGTCTTGTGGTGGAGTATAAATTACTTCTTTCGTTTTACTATTTATTAATTTAGTACCAGGACTTTTTCTTATCCCAGCTTTATTGGGTTCAATCATTCCTTGAAGTTCTACCAAAATATTCGTTGAGATAAATTTTTTTTCTTTTATAAGTTCATATCCATGCCAAATAGCACTTCTATAATCAACAACTTCTTTAGCCGATTCGTCTTTAAATCCACTTTCTGTTAGTACTTTATAAATACTATCATGTGTAGTGACAATATTTTCTATCGCACTACTGTCCTTTGCTTCATTAATAGTAATAATATTAGTTAAAAAATGTTGATTTGGAATCGAATTAGCAAAACCTTTTAATTCAGCAAGTGACCTTGAGGCTTCATTTAATGC
>CANQOD010000134.1 GCA_947625395.1 uncultured Bacilli bacterium | reverse complement strand
TTGACGAAGATATTATGTTAGATGCGTTGATGACAGGACATGAAGCCATTCAAAAATTGGTGGCATTCCAGGAAGAAATTACCAAGGAAATTGGACTTCCAACGATGGAATATGAAACGTTAGAAATTGAAGAAGCACTCGAACAAGAAGTAACCAATCTTGTGAGTGAAAGACTTGACCAAGCACTTCGTATTAAAGATAAACTTGAAAAATATGGAACGATTGATGCGATTAAAGAAGAAACTGTAGAAAAGTATCGTTTAGAAAATGAGGAAAAGTTAAAAGAGGAAGATTTAAAGATTCTGTTAACCAAAGTGCAAACAATCATGGAAGAAGTTGAATACAAATTATTCCGTCAAATCGTTGTCAAAGAGCATATTCGTGCTGATGGACGTCAAATGGATGAAATTCGTCCTTTGTCTACGGATATTGACATTTTGCCAAGAACTCATGGTTCTGCCTTATTTACAAGAGGAGAAACACAAAGTTTGTCTGTTACAACTCTTGGTGCTTTAGGAGAACATCAAGTTTTAGATGGTCTTGGTTTAGAAGAAGGAAAACGTTTCATGCTTCATTATAATTTCCCAGCTTTTTCTGTGGGGGAAACAGGTCGCTATGGAAGCCCTGGTCGACGTGAAATTGGTCATGGAGCATTAGGAGAAAAAGCTTTATTACAAGTCATTCCATCTGAAGAGGAATTCCCTTATACGATTCGGGTTGTTTCTGAAATTTTAGAAAGTAACGGAAGTAGTTCTCAAGCAAGTATTTGTGCTGGCTGTATGAGCTTAATGGCGGCTGGTGTTCCTATTAAAGCTCCAGTTGCTGGTATTGCCATGGGATTAATTACGGATGGAGATGATTACACCATTCTTACAGATATCCAGGGAATGGAAGATCATTTAGGAGATATGGATTTTAAAGTTGCTGGAACAGAAAAAGGCATTTGTGCTTTACAAATGGATATTAAAATTAAAGGAATTACAAGAGATATCTTAAAACAAGCTTTGGCACAGGCTAAGAAAGCACGTGGCGAGATTCTAGAAGTCATCAAGAAACAAATCCCAGCACCTCGTCCTGAAGTTTCTCCTTATGCACCAAAGACAAAAGTCTTTATGATTTCACCGAATAAAATTCGTGATGTCATTGGTCGTGGTGGGGAAATGATTACAAAGATTATTTGTGAGGCCAGCAATGTAACAGATGTCAATAGTGCTGGTGCTGTTAAAGTTGACTTGGAAGATGATGGTCGTGTTGTCATTTATCATACTGATAAAGAAGTAATTGAAAAGACTGCCCAAATGATTGAAGATATTGCTCGTGAAGTTGAAACAGGAAAAATTTATGAAGCAACGGTTGTTAAAATTGAAGATTTTGGTTGTTTTGTCCAGGTTTGGCCAGGTTGTGAGGGACTGGTTCATATTTCTCAACTGGCAAAAGAACGTGTCCAAAAGACAGAAGATGTTGTCAAGCTTGGAGATGTTATTCTTGTTAAATGCTTAGGCTATGATAAAAAAGGAAAACTGAATTTTTCAAGAAAGGAAGCACTTTTAAATGACAAGAACAGTCGTAATTGATGGTGTCTATCGCCATTTTAAAGGAAATATTTATCAAGTGATTGCTATTGGGAAAGATGTTGACTCTTTAAAAGAAAAGGTGATTTATCAAAGCCTAGATGACAAAGAGAAGGTTTGGGTTCGTGATTTAGATGAATTCTTAAGTGAAGTAGATCATCAAAAGTATCCCAATGTCCTACAAAAGTATCGATTTGAATATATAGAAGACTCGCAGTAGTCTTCTTTTAAAAAGTCTTTACAAAAACAAGAAAAGTCTATATAATGTTAATAGATATAGAGGATGTGTGAACATGGAAGAAATGGAGAAGAAACCTAGTAAATTAAAAATCGCCTCAATGGTTTTTGGACTTGTGTTTTTAGTTGCCTTAGTTATAGGGTTCACCTTTGCTTTATTCAAATTCAGTGATATTGGAAATGAAGAAAATATCATTGATACAGGAACATTAGTGATGAAAATCGATGATGATGCGTCAGATGTGATTTCAATTGAAAACGCGTATCCTGTAAGTGATGAAGATGGTATGAAAACAGATCCATATAAGTTTACTGTAGAAAATAATGGAACGTTGACAGCAAAGTATCGGCTTCGTCTTGTGAAAGATCCAACACTTTATCCGAATGGAATTGAAAACGCAGATTCTTCTCACATTAAGTATGGCTTTCAAAAAGGCGATGGGGATATGGTAATTGGTTTGATTGACGAAACGGAAGGGATTCTCATTACAGATGAAGTTCTTACCTCTCAACATAGTGAAACTTATTCGATTCGTTTATGGATTGACAGTGAAGAAGATATTGATGGTTCTTTATTTGAAACGAAGACTTTGGAGTTCCATGGACGTGTGCAACTAGAGGCTATTCATAATGGCCGGACAGATTACGAAACAGGAAAATAATGAAATAGGAAAACAAGTGGCCTACAGCTGCTTTTTCTTATGCCGGATTATAATATATATGAAATACAGATATCAAAAATATAAAAAATGATATGGTGTTGTATAGAAATACTTGGATTTTATATTTTTTTCCGGAAAACGATATGCCGAAATAGAATAAATCGGGG
>CANQOD010000133.1 GCA_947625395.1 uncultured Bacilli bacterium | reverse complement strand
AAAGAAATATTTGGCTGTAATTTAGAAGACTTTATACAAAAGTTTTTCAAAAGAAAGAAAGTGCAAAAATAGAACACTTTTTTCTTTGTTACAATTTCTAAACTACATCTTTTCAACAATTGATGGAATAATTTCTTGATTCAACTTACTGATTGCCTCTTTAATACTCTGTTCTACTTCTTGATAAATTTCTTCCCCTAATGGTTGATTATCAATGCGAATATATTGAGAAATACTTTCTTTTAGCATCACAAAATCTTTTTCAAAAAAAATTAAATCTTGATTAATCTGATTCAATTGATTCATCAAAGAACGATATTTAAGTCTTAAAGCTTCATCCTCCATTTTTCTCACGCTCCATTGCTTTGATAACTTTCTCTTCCATCTCATGATAATGAACAATTGTATTTCTTAAAACTTCCACATATTGTTGCCGGTTATTATGAATTGTTTGCAAATTCATATCTAAATTCGAACATATTTCTTTCAGTTTCGTTTTAGAATTACTTTGATACCATAAAAGGCAATTTTCTAATGATTGTGTCATATTAGAAAACACTTTTTGTTCATCGACTTCATAAGATTCTATTACAAGAATATCATTCTTTAATTCTTCTTCGTTGATAACAGCTCCATGCATAGTTAGTCACCCCTTAAAATTCAAAATCTTCTATTAAAATGTTCTGTAACTTAGAAGTTTTTAAAGAAACTTCTTTTTCAATTTCTTCAACACGAGTTAAAAAAGATTGAATTTTATTTTTTAAATCATTCAAATTTTTGAGTTGTAAAGCAATCTTTCCACGAATTTCTAAAATAGAATTGCTTTCAGGATAAGCAAAAGACGTATCTACTTGATTCAATTCAACATAGATTTTTTTGAGATTTTCTACATAGATTTCCATTTTTTGAAAAACTTTTTTACGCTCAGTTACCTCACAATAAATAACTGTTCCAAATTGATGATAACTTTCATAAAGATATTGATAGATTTCTTGGATATCTTTCAACTGGTTTAATACTTTATCAGTATTATTTTTCTCTGTATGAATTTTATCATAAAAAACACGTGAGCGTTCATCTTGCCAATGGTCAGTTGCTTTTTCTAATTGATGATATAAATTGAACTGTATTTCTTCCCAGTCCTTCATTAAAAGATCAAGATGACGAAGTTCTTTTTGTAATTCTTTCGTATTTACTTCCATACAATCACCATCTTTCCCAAAGGAATAACAACTTATAAAATTGTTATTCCTTCAGGGAAAATCCCCAAAGATTATTGTGCTGATTGACCAGTTTGAGCAGCTGTTCTCGCTGCTTGAGCATCACTTTTTGCATCTCCAAATGCACTAGATACTTCTGCACCAAAATTCGTGTGATTGGCAGATGCTATTTTGATAGCTTCAGATATACTTTGACTCTCTCCATTTCCTTCTGTCAAAATTTTAAACACATCAGAAACCGCCGTATTAATACTTGTAAAGCATGAATTAATAGCTGCACTTTGACCACCGCCAAGGAACGCAGCACTAGCAGTTACAGATTGAGCAATTGCATTAATGCCATTTGTAATACTTTGTTGAGCAGTACCTAAACCGTTTGCAACAGTTTGTGCTTTATCTACATCAATACCTATGTCTCCATCTTCTCTTTTGTCCAATATCACAGACACATCTAATTCAGCATCTGGAAAATTCAATGATGCCAAATTGACAGTAGGTGCTTCAAGACCAGAATTACCTACACTCAATTTTGCCCATTCATCTGCAGTTGTTTGAATAGAATTTTTAAATGATAAAAATGTTTGATAAACTCCTAAACGTAAATTTTTTACATGTTTTGCAAATGAATCAAAATAGGCCTTTCCTTCTGGTGTATACCATGCTTGTGAAATGGGATTTATCAAGTCTGTTTGAAGAATATTCACAATAATCTTCATAACATTGTCACATGCTGAAACAATCTCTTCTCCTAATTCAACAACTTTTTCGGGATTATATCCGATCATTCTTTTTTTCCTCCTTCTTTTTATGATTGATAGTCAGTTGAACGTTATCTATTCTTCCTATCTAATTGGATTATACCATATTAAATTATTTTGGAATAGTTTATTTACATTTTTTTACTGTTAACAATAATGGAAAAGCATCAGTTCTGTAGCATTTCGAATGTCCGTCTGAAGAATAATTTCATTATTTTGATAAATCCTTCCATTATCTTTATTCATCAATAAATATTGGTCATTCAAATCTAATGGAACAGAAGATAAATCGGAAATCGACTTTACAATCAATTTTTTTATTTTCCAAACAAATTCATTGACAGGAATAAACAAATCAAAATGAAGATCTAATTCTGGCGCGTAAAGTCGTATGAGTACTTTGTTATTCATAGCACTTCCTCCTCACTAATAGCAGTTGTAATAACTTTCATCAACGTCGGTGCAGTATCCACAATTAAATAACCATATTGATTTCCATAGTCGACATTCATTTCTCGAGTTACTTTTCCTACTCTGAACACAGTTTGATTGGCCATCCCATTTCCAATATAAATACCACTCATACTATTGCGAATTGCAGTATACCATGACTCAAATTCAATCATCTTTAATTGATTGACTCCATCACAAATTAAAGC
>CANQOD010000132.1 GCA_947625395.1 uncultured Bacilli bacterium | reverse complement strand
GCAACCCCCAAATGAGGAGTGAGTGTAGTAAAATGATAGGCTGCGATTTTTGGCTTCGCGTGAGAAACTTTTGAAATAAAGGTACTTTTGCCAACACTTGGAAAACCAACGAGACCCACATCGGCCAATAATTTAAGTTCAATTTTTAAATTTCTCACCTCTCCTGGTTCTCCATTTTCTGAAAAATTAGGAGCCGTATTTTCATGTGTTTTAAAGGCCGTATTTCCACGACCTCCGCGTCCACCTTTCGCAATTAAGACGCAATCCTCTTTTCCTTTTAAATCCGCTAAAATAAAACCTGTATCCAAATCAGTAACCACTGTTCCTTGTGGCACTTTGATATAGACATCTTCCGCACTCTTACCGTGTTGATTTTTTCCCTTTCCATTCTCCCCTTTTTCTCCTTTAATGAGCTTTTGATAACGTAAATCAAGTAAGGTATGAAGACCTGTATCGACCATGAAATAAATATCTGCGCCACGTCCACCATTGCCTCCATAAGGGCCTCCTAACGGTACATATTTTTCCCGACGAAACGCAGTACAGCCATCGCCACCTGCCCCAGCAATAATTTTTAGTGTAACTTCATCAACAAACATTTTAAGACCTCCTTATTTTTTTAGTATAACATTCTTTTTCCAAAACGTTTGCTTTTTTTATTTCAGGGATTGTATAACTTTCTTCAATTTGACAAATTCGATAAAGCGCAGGAAGAGATTGTTGATGCAATTTAGAAAAGTCCTGTTCCAAGCATTGCGTCATCGGAATCGAATAATAATCCCGGTATTGTTGTTTTAGGGCTTGATATTCCTCTTCTTCTAAGGCAGGAAGAGAAAGGACTTGTGAAATTCGTGGCGAATTATCTTCTTCTAAAATGAGATGATTTTCTCCCGTTGGCTCAATTAGTTCTGTAGGACTTACAAAAATATAATGTTCACAATTGGTGATATCTCTTCCTAGTTTCTTTCCATTTATTTCCAGTAAATTAATCATATGATTGCCCACTGGAGAGGAATGGAGTTTCTCTTCTTTTTCAGAAAAGAGACAACAACATACTCTAGGAGCTAAAAGATCAAATTTTTGGGAAAAATCATCATATAAGGCACTGATATTTCGACAAAGCGCTAAACCACTCATGACACGAGCACCCAGTAAAGAAATAGGATAATGTTGAAATTCCATTTTTTTATATTGAAACGTGCGTTGAATAGAAAAATAGCCTTTCCATAACATGTCTTCAAAATAATCAGAAACAGTTAAGGGATTTTGAAGACCATACTTGACAAAGAGCTTTTTCACTTCTTCTAAATAAGCCTGATATAACGTTTGTAACTCTTGGACATCCTTTTGAGCAGCTAAAAAATGCGTTTCCTCATAATGTTTTTCAACGATTCCTTTTAAAAAAAGATCGCTTCCAACCATTCCGAAAGAAGAAACAAGAGAAAAAGGAAACGGAAACCAAAAACTTGTAAAAATACCAAAAGTCGTAGCAAAATCAAGTCCTAGACTTAAATTTCTTTTCATTTTCTCACGATAAGCCAATAAATCTTTTTGTTTTTCCATTTCTCATCACCCCTTTTTGGCAAGTCTTATTTTAACATAAAGTTGTTTTTCACGCAACAAAAAAGCACTTCTTACGAAATGCTTAATCCTTTCTTATTCAGCAACTGGATACACAGAAGCACATTTTTTATCACGACCAAGACGTTCATATTTTACAATTCCATCAACAGTTGCATAAATGGTATCATCATTACCTCTTTTTGCATTTGTTCCTGGATAAATTTTGGTTCCTCTTTGACGATAAAGAATACTTCCGGCAGTTACAAATTCTCCATCACTTGCTTTGGCTCCTAAACGACGTCCAATGGAATCACGTCCATTAGAGGTAGAACTTTGCCCTTTTTTATGTGCGAAGAATTGAATATCTAATGCTAAAAATCTCATTCTTTCTCCTCCTTACTTGACAACAATATAATCTTTATATTTCGTTTCTAATTCTTTTAACATTCGAATCATATTTCGAATCAAAGTCTGCGTTACTTGATCTTGTTTTAAGACTTTAATAGAAAGCCCTTTGTGACTTGCTAAGTAAGTAATGCATTTTGGATCAAGCGATAAAAGTGCATTGACAGTTGTAATGGTAATACTTGATACAGCACTACAGACAATATCTTTTCCATACGCATCATACATCGCATGTCCTAATACTTGGACACTTCTAAATATTTGTCTTTCTTTCTCTACTTTTACAGTAATCATAACACATTATCCATTGATTTTTGTGATTTCAATCTTGGTATAAGGTTGACGATGTCCTTGTGTTTTACGGTTAGAGCGACTCTTATTTTTGTATTTAAAAATACGAATCTTTTTACTCTTTCCATTCTTAAGGACTTTACCTGTGACAGTAACGCCTGTAAGATAAGGACTTCCGATTTTTGCATCTAACATCAGTACTTGATCAAAAACAACTTCGTCTCCAGCTTCAGCGTTTAACTTTTCAACGTAGATTTCGCTGCCTTCAGAAACATAATATTGTTTTCCACCTACTTTAATGACTGCTTTCATTTTTCTTACCTCCTTTTTTCACTTAAGACTCGCTTTTAAGGTACAGATTTTCTGTTTCTACCTTTTCAATGCGGTTTACAGCATGAGGCCACAAACACTACTGATT
>CANQOD010000131.1 GCA_947625395.1 uncultured Bacilli bacterium | reverse complement strand
CTTTATGTGAAAGCAGCTCTTTTTAACTATCAGTTTCAAAAAGGAACGACATATCATTCTTATGAAGAATGGACGAATGAAGCAATTTTGAACAAGATTCAAACTTATCAAGTTGATGTGCTTCCTCACATCAACAATCGAAAAAGATTAGTTCGTCTTCTTAATAAACTAGAAAACGAAGAAGAAATCTCTCAAAATGAGAATGAATTGCTTTATCAAGATGTTTATTTTATTGCACTAAAGGCGGAACGAACACTGTTATATGACCGGATTGAAAAGCGTGTGGACCAAATGTTTGATGAGGGCTTGGTAGAAGAAGTGAAACAATTTAAAGCATATTTTTCTACTTCTAAGGCACTTCAAACAGGCATTGGTTACAAAGAATTTATTCCTTATTTTGAGGGAACTTGTACCTTAGAAGATGTGAAAGAAACCATCAAGAAAAACACAAGACATTATGCAAAAAGACAGGAAACGTTTTTTAAACATCAACTTCCTTGTCATGAAGTGCTTGTCAATTTTGACCATTTTCAAGAAACGATTGAAACTGTTGAGCAATGGATTGAAGCGGAAAAACACTGATTGTTTGTATATTTTCTATCGAAAAAACCATACTATTACAAAAGAGAAATAGAAGTCACAATGGCTTCTATTTTTCTGATTTTATCAATGTCAAATTTTAGTAACAGAAATATGTTGATATGGAATACTAGGAAAAGCAAAATACCGTTATTTGCTATGATAAAATAAAGGAAGATAGGTGTAAAATATGGATAAAATCATAGACAAGATAAAGAAACATCAAAAAGCGATTTTACTGGTTGTTTTATTGGTGCTTGTTATCGTAGGTGTTTCTTATGCTTGGTTGAAAGTGACGCTTGAGGGAAAGAGAAATATCAGTATTGAAGGAGATCAGCTAGATATTATTTTAAAGGAGCAAGATTCCGATTTAGAACTTGTTTCAAAGTTTCCTATTACAGATGAAGAGGGAAGAAAAGGGAAAGAATTTACCTTCTATATTCAAAATAATAGTCGAGTGAATGTGACCTATGATTTGAAATTAATCGATAATGAAGAAAAACAAAAAGAATGTGGAGATTGTGAATTTATTCCATACAACGATATTCGATATGAACTAAAAAAGGTAGAGGATGTAGAAGTTGTTGATGGATTAAAAGAAGATAGAATTATCGATAGTGGATACTTGAGAATGGGAGAAGAAAATAAAGTCGAGTATACACTTAAAATTTGGTTAGATATCAATGCCGGAACGGAAGCACAGGGAAAGACATTTTATGGAAAAGTTGTTGTTCATGCAGTGCAAGAGCCAAAGAGTGGCGTACCAAATGACCCAGTCCTTGCCGACAATATGATACCTGTTGTCTATGACACAACTGATAAGAGATGGGAGAAAGCAGATACGACAAAATCTTGGTATAACTATGATAAACAAGAGTGGGCAAACGCAGTCACAGTGACGAATGATACAAGAGGGATGTATCAAAACAATGTTCCTGGAACAGAAGTCAAAATGGATCACATCTTACAAATGTGGGTATGGATACCACGATACAGTTATACGATAAAAGACACCTATGGAAAAGGTGGAGATAGTACTGCGAATCCAGGAGAGATAGATGTTTCCTTTATTAAAAAGGAAGTAAAAGAAACAGGAACAGCCCAATACACAGGAGAAAAGACATATGGCTGGTACACACCACCTGGATTTACTTTTGGTGAAGAAGAGTTGCCGGGAATCTGGGTCGGTAAGTTTGAAACTGGATATAGTAGTGGAGAAGGAACTGGAGTTGGCGCAGTAAGTACTGAAGCAGCTCAAAGTGATACAGAGGAACCTAATAAAGCGATTATCAAGCCGAACGTGTATAGTTGGCGAAATATTCGTGTATCAACCTTAGATTTAGTTTCACGAAAAATGGTAGAATCTGGTAATGTATTTGGATTTGATCAAAGTACTTATGATGCGCATGCAATAAAAGATAGTGAATGGGCGCTCATCAGTTATCTTACCCAAAGTAAATATGGAAAATATGGAAACTCATTATATACCGGTGCCAATAAAGAAGTGTATATGAATAATTATAATGGATATATGACAGGCTGTTCATCCGGTGTACCAAGTGCAGGCAGCACAGACGCCTGTGGAAATGCTTATGACGTGATGGTTGACCGAGGTGGTGGTCAAGGCTATGCCGGAGCCGGATCCTCAAGTACAGGAAACATTACTGGTATTTATGATATCAATGGTGGTCCTTGGGAATATACCATGGGAGTTTTAAATAAAATGTCTGGAAATACAGATAACGATAATTCAGGATATAGTGGAACACTGACAGATGATTCATATTTTGCAGGACGTGCTTGGCCAGATGAAAAATATTATGACCTTTATACAAGTAACGATCCAAAAACAGCTTGTAACGGAAATCCATGCAAAGGTCATGCCTTAAATGAAGTTGCTGGTTGGTACAATGATAGTACGAACATGGTGAGTACGATGAAGCCATGGTCAGCTCGTAGTGGTCACCATAATGGTGCTGCTTACGCTGGCGCTTTCTACTATAGTAGTGTTTATGGTAGTGCGTACGCGATCGGTTCGTTCCGCCAAGTCCTCGCACCTGTGAAAAATAGTTAAACTTAAATCGAACAATAAGAAGATGAGTAAATATAAACTAAAAATCTTCTTTTTTGATGGGAAAATGATATGCTGAAATAGAATAAATCGGGGGGGGGTAGTTTTAGAAGATATAATGACATC
>CANQOD010000130.1 GCA_947625395.1 uncultured Bacilli bacterium | reverse complement strand
TTTTGAATTTAATTAAAAGTGTGTTATAATGTTTAATATGAAAAGAATAGGATTATTTATTATTTGTTTTTTATTTTTTTTAAGTCCATTATCGGTATGGGCTATTGATTGTAATTATGATGTTGTAAAAGATTCACTTGCTGGTACTCCAGGTGGTACAATTGAGTGTTCATTTTCAATTAGAACCAATGGTTTTTCTTCCTTTTTTTTAGGAAAATTAGACGCAAGTTGTAAATTTATAGAAGCTGGAACGACGAATGGAAAAAAAGTAGAGCTTTATGGAACTAATGTAGATACAATTAGTGGTTTTAATTTAGAAAAGCATATGGAAGAGCATAACACATGTCCTAAATATCTTAAATTTCAGCCTGCTGAAAGATGGGCATATATTGCCAATACAGAAGACCAACTTTCCAAAGCTACTGCTTATGCAAGAGAACATTTTTCTAATTATTATTGGGCAACAGCGACAGAGAAAAGTCATTTGCAAGATACTGATGTAAAAGAAAAGTATTGTAGTGGATATCAGGAACACTTAAATACATTCACTTCTAATTTACAAGAACAAGCAAATAAATACAATACTCTGAATTGTGAAGCTTTTAAATTAACTGAGGAAGAAAAAAACACAGTTGCTAGTCCTGAAAATCTTCAATTATCACGTGAATGTGATCAGATATTGTCTGCTAGTGTAACATTATCAAATAATGCCAATCAAGAATTAAATGATTATGTGACAAAAGGATGTTTAACGAAAGATAGTGATGAATATAAAAATTATCAATCAACCTTTAATCAATTTCATGATAATGCACAAAAGACTTTGGATAATATTAAAAGTGAATTAGGAAATAATGAAAAACCAAAAGAAGAAAAAGATAAAGCAGATGGTACAGTCAATATCGATGATATGAATGGAACTATTGGATGTACAGGTGTCTTTGGGACAGTGGATGCGAATGGCAACTTTACAGAAGAATCTTTTGGATGGTTGATTCAAACAGCACTCAACTATATCAAAATCGCAGGACCTATCTTAGTTATTTTACTGAGTATGCTTGAATTCATTAAAGCAATCTTAAGTTCAGATGAAGAAGCAATGAAAAAAGCACAATCAAGATTAGTAATACGTATTATCGCAGTTGTTGTTTTATTCCTACTACCGTTCCTAGTTGGAGAGGTTCTAAAATTAATCAATGGAATTTCCAATCCAACTTGTGGCTTTAAATAGAATGAAAAAGATGAAAGAAAGCATTTGTTTGAGTTCCGGTGAGAACTAAGAACAAAAGAAAAAATGAATTTGTTTTATCCACAGATTCATTTTTTTTGATATAAAAATAAGGAAAAAACTTCCAAAGTTTAGTAAAATTTAATTGGACTAAAAAATTTAGTACTAAACAAAATAAGGAGGTCCTTTCCAATGAATAATTCTACTATGAAAGTGTACGAAATGAAAAGAGAAATTTTCTATAATTTGATTTATCATAAAATCCGGCTCATTTTTATTGTAAAAAACCGAAACTCAAAAGCATTTGGTCTTTTTTTATTTACGTAATCGTGTTATAATCTGCATGAAAAGTTCTTTTATCATGACGAAAGAATTGAATAGAGGTATTTTATGAGAAAAAGTGCAAAAATGATTTTTTTTACTGTTTTTTTATTTCTAGTTGGATTTCAATGGACAGTCAATGCCAAAGTGATTTGTAAATATAGTACTGATGGTGAACAAGATAATATTATTCTAGAAACTGAAAACGATGAGAACATGTTAACAAAAGCTTCCGGCTTCGCTAATAGAGGAACATTAACAAAAAAAGTTACATTTCATGATGGAAATGGGCTCCCTCTAGAAAATGGAAATTGTCCTACAATTAGTGTTTATGTAACACGGTGGAATGCTGATTATATTCTCTATAAAACAAAGGATGAATGTGAAAAAGACCAAGGAACTTGTATTGTGAATATTGTTGGAAAAAAGGGAGATGATTCTCAATCTACATCTAGTAATGCAAATTCTAGGCAGCAATATAAACTTAAAAGTTCTACAGCTTCTTCTTGCCAATATGTGAGTGAACCGGATGAAGCTGTACAATTAGATGTGACCCAAAAATCAAATAAGCTATCATTTAGTTGCAGTGTTCAAGCGGCAGTATCTACTGCTTGTAATGTAACTAATAGTTCAGCATCTATTTTTGATAATAATGGCACTTTTACTTGTCCTGCCTATGTTTATGCAACTAAGACGCTTGAAAACAGTTCCAATCTTTCTCGATATAAGTTAACAATAGAGGATAGTGGAACAGAAGCAGATCAGGACCGAACAGAAGAGAAAGACAAAGCAGATGGTACAGTCAATATCGATGATATGAATGGAACCATTGGATGTACAGGTGTCTTTGGGACAGTGGATGCAAATGGCAACTTTACAGAAGAATCTTTTGGATGGTTGATTCAAACAGCACTCAACTATATCAAAATTGCAGGACCTATCTTAGTTATTTTGCTGAGTATGATTGAATTCATTAAAGCAATCTTAAGTTCAGATGAAGAAGCAATGAAGAAAGCTCAATCAAGATTAGTAATACGTATTATCGCAGTTGTTGTTTTATTCTTATTACCATTCTTAGTTGGAGAGGTTCTAAAATTAATCAATGGAATTTCCAATCCAACTTGTGGCTTTAAATAGACTGAAAAAGATTAAAGATACATTTAGTCTTTTTTTATTTACATAATTGTGTTATAATCTGCATGAAAAGTTTAAAAGTTCACTGATTTGTGAATTGCTATTTTTGTCTAGTTTTGTTATACTAAATTATAGAATATTCTAAGCATAGACTTTCAAAGGAAAGGAGGA
>CANQOD010000129.1 GCA_947625395.1 uncultured Bacilli bacterium | reverse complement strand
GTTGCTAAAAGAGCAATACCGGTACTTCTTGTAGCATACACATCTTGATGGTCACCAAAAATCGATAAAGCATGCGTTGCAAGACTTCTTGCCGCAACATGAATGACGCCGGGTAAAAGTTCCCCTGCCATTTTATAAAGGTTCGGAATCATTAATAAAAGTCCTTGACTTGCCGTATAAGTCGTCGTTAGACAACCAGCTTGTAAGCTTCCATGCACCATGCCCGCAGCCCCTGCTTCACTTTCCATTTCAATGATGCGAACTGGCTGGTGGAACATGTTTTCACGACCCTCATGTGCCCATTGGTCTGTCAATTCTGCCATGGGAGAAGCAGGCGTAATCGGATAAATTCCAGCCACTTCTGTAAAATGATAAGCAACATGACTACAGGCTTCATTTCCGTCCATAATTTTTTTCATAACAATCTCATTCCTTTCGCTTTTCACTTCCATTTTTCTCGTGGAAAAAAATAGTTTCTTCTTCCAAAAGAGGATTTTTCCCTTTTTTTGTTCTCATCCTTTTCGTAAGGAAGCAATGTTTCTTTCACTTTTTTATCGATGGAGTTCATCTTCTTTTCACTCTATTTCTATTATATAATAATTCTTATGAAAAAAGTAAACTCTTCTTACAAGAATTTACTTTTTTTTACTATGATATTAATGAAAGAAGACTGCCATCATCGTTGTTTCTTAGGCACCTTCTACAATTGCTTTGACATCTTCTACCGTGCTAGAAGAATTCAAACTAATTCTTGGCACTTTCATTAAATCTGTTCCACGAGTTGCTTTGTACATGCCACCCATAAAGGCAATTTCAAAGCCACCTTTTTTAAGTTGTTCAATGGCATAATCATTGTACTCGTAAAATGGATAACAGAAAGCTGTTGTTCCATTTAATTTTTCCCGAGTCAAGCGAAAGTCCTCTTGTAATTTTGCTTCATCAAGGCACTTAATGCCACCACCTTGTCCTCCTGGACAAACACCTGGATTATGTAAATCATGTCCATGCGAAGCAATCTCTAAATAAGGAGATTGAAAAGGCGCAGTATCATACCATGATGTAATTAAAAATAAAGTGGCATTCAATTGATATTCTTCTAAAAATGGAATGAATTTTTCGGCCCGGGCACCATCATCAATTGTGATTAACACAGATTTTTGTGGCAGTTGAATTTCTCCTTTAATAAACTGCTTCATTTCTTCGGTATTCATCGTAAAAGCACCCGTTTCTTTTAAATAAGAAAAATGGGACCGAATTTGATTTTCACTAAAACAAATGCTTTCATTGCAAGTCGTATCACCATTTAAGTAAATGAAGTGATAGACTAAAACAGGAATTTGCGTGATAGCACCACTGACATCAAGAGGAGTCACTTCTTCTAGCTGTTCAGGTGACACCGCAAAGAGTTGATTTTGATATTCTACAAAGCGAGTATCTCCTTGTTTCCGATAGACCTTTCCCCGTACATCTTGCATCAGTTGAAAGGAAAGTTTTCCCTCTAATGCAAGTGTCGTTCCCTTTTTGATGGTCACTTCTTCTTGAGGAAGATACTTTTGATAACGAGAAGAGAAAGAAAGCGCTTCTATTTTCTCTACGTCTTGATAAGGAAGATAAAAATCATATCCTTTCACGTGAAAGTACTTGGTATCACTCGTAATTGGTTCCTGTTCCAGTTCAAATTCCATTCCACTAGAAACAGTTCCAATTTCTTGATAACTCTTCTTCGTTTTTTGATAAAGTTTACTCTCTTTTACCACTTTGACATAAGGCGCATACAAGGCTTCAATGGCCTGTTTTTGCGCTTCTAGTCGTTTTCTTTCTTCACTTTCTTGTTCTTTATTTTTTGCTTCATTTTGAAGAAATAGGACAAGAAGTCCTCCACCTAATACACAGATGAAACATACAACAGCGAGAATACGAACTAGCACTTTCTTTTTGATTTTCATCTTTTATTCCTCCACTTTTTCACGATTATCGACAACCACCCAGGCATTAGAAACAGTTCTGCCACCGTATTCACCGCCCGCACTTGGACGATTATACAGCTTGCCATTCACAGCCATCGTTGAAGAAGCACCACCATCTAGGTTTGCAGCATTATAAGCTTTATACCGCAACAAGACTTTTTGCACCTCACTCATGGTCGCTCCTAAACTATATCCAGGTTGTCTTCCCTCAATCACTAAGAACAGGACAATTCCATCTTGTCTTTGGGCAATCACTGTACGGTCAGCTCTTCCCCAACCACCATCTCCATAAATCTTGGAAACTTTCCCATTGACAATTAAGAATGGTCCAAATTCAACCGCATCCATCATTCCATTCTGAATGGCTGTTTGAGGGTCTTCATGAGTTAAATACATTTTATGGTCTTTCGTGAAGCCAATCAAGCCTCCATCGCCACCTGCGTGTTGATAGATAAGTTCACCATCTTTAATGATTGCACCATAAGGAGTTGAACCATTTCCCCAACCATCAAGGTCTTCAAAGCCGCCCCCATTAATGCCAACCAATCCATTGTTGTTCTGACACATCTTGGCAACACTTTGTCCATACTTTCCTAACTTTTCAGGCACAACCAATTCCACATTTTTAGGGTCATAAATCACTGTTAAATATCCTTTGAAAAGTCCTTCTTCTAACCGAATAATTTTGTAAAGGTCATTGCCCTCATCTCTTGTGAAAATTTGTTCTTCATAAATAGAAGAATAATGACTTTTTTCACTGGTATCTCCAAGGACAATCGCATCAAAATCAGTCTGCTCTTGTGTTTCAACAATATAGTTTTCACTCATGACCTTATTGATTTCAGCTTCATCATATAACGTATAAGCAAGATATTGATGATGCATGGTGGTCATCGCGGTTGGAATCCAAAAAGCTTTGAATTCCGGATTGAGAT
>CANQOD010000128.1 GCA_947625395.1 uncultured Bacilli bacterium | reverse complement strand
TGTCATCTTTAATCCCTTAACAACTTCACTGTTCTCGTAACTTTCATCAAATACGTGAATCGCCTCTTCATCATCTAAAAGATACCCTCTTAATTTCAAGTTCCGAATTTTTTCTTGTTGATTCTTACTCGGTAAAAGCAATTGCTGATAAAAGAAACCTACAAAATGCGGATTGGAAAAAAGTTTTCCTTTTTCCACTAATAATTGGTAAAGTGGAAGTTGTAAAAAAAGGCCCTCATCAATATGATTCAAATCTAAAGTGACACTTCCTGTCTTGTAATCATAAATCACATAATGTATTTGTCCATACAATTCACAAAAAGCAATTTTATCAATAAAGCCTTTCAAAAAAACATTTTCTCCTAAAGGAATTTCAATTTTTTGTTCAAACACACGAGAAGGATAAGCACTTTTACTATCTTGTTCTTCGATAACTGGAATGATAAATTGTAATTCTTTTTTGAGTCGTTTCAGTAAAACTTGTTCCTTTTTAGAAAGCGTAAATGCTGAAACAGCTTGTTGAAAACTTTCTTCGAAATCAAAAGATGTATCATATAGATGCATTAAGACGGAATGATAAATATTTCCTAACACTGCAGCAAAGCTTTGCTTTGTCTCTTCTAAACGTAAGATATATTTGGCATAGTATTTAAAAGGACATAAAGCATAATCATTTAAGCTGGTATAAGAGAGATAATATGGTTTTTCTTTGGAAAGAAAAAACGGAATCGATTGATATTGATGTTGATAAGTTCGATAAGGATAATTAGGAAAAGAGGCGAAAAGTTTTCCTAAATCTTGATGTTTTGTGCCATAAAGAAAATAT
The DNA here is from genome assembly GCA_947625395.1 of uncultured Bacilli bacterium. Taxonomy (GTDB): domain Bacteria; phylum Bacillota_I; class Bacilli_A; order RF39; family UBA660; genus CANQVB01. The sequence goes on along the minus strand of CANQOD010000128.1, from coordinate 2,116 downwards.
TGGTCAAGCATTTCTCCTAAACGAATGGCACTATAAGTTTTACTTTGAACATAAACAGAGGGCGCATCTTTCAGGACGGTTAGAGAAAGTTCTTCTATCAAAGAAGAGGGATAATAGGTATTTTGTAGTGTTTTTTCTCGAAAACTAATTGTTAAGTGAGGAAGACTTTTTAAAAGAGAAATGGTCACTTGGTGATACTGTTGATTTTTTTGAATGGTAGTTGAAACAGAAAGTTCCTCGACATCCTGGTCACTTAAATAGGCTTCATCTTTTAAGACTTGGGGAAGATGATTTTGTGTAAAGCCAATCACAAAGGTATACGTATCTTGTACAGGAACTAAATGATAAAAATCAAGAACTTCAACAGCATCCTCATATGTAGGAAGTTCGATGGTTTCTTTTTTAAACGCTTCTCGTAATAAAAAAGGATAAATAGGATGTTCTTTGGGAACTGATAAAAGTTGATTTTCAATCGTTACGATTTTTTTAAGAATCGCACTATCTTGTATTTCTTCTTTGGTTAAATTTCCTAAGACATATTTTTTTCCGATATTTGTAGCATACAAACAAGGGTGTTCGAGTCTCACTAAAGGAATGTTAAAATGATGAAAAATTCGTTTTATTAAATAGGTATCTTCTTCTTGCACACCCGTTAAAAATACCTGTCGATAAGGAATGCCTTTTTGATGTAATTTCTTGATTTCACTCGCGACAAAACAAATTTCCTCTTCTTGTGTTTGAAAGGCATGAATAGAAGGTAAAGGATATTTTTCTTCATAAGGGATGATGTTGCCATGACAAGCTTTTAGCATTTGTTGTTCATAAGGCTCTAACGTAGGATAGCCAAAAAGATAAATATGAAAAGAAGCGATGTAGGTGGGAAATGAAGTATCATGGATGAGATAACCATTGTCTTCTAATAACTGATACATAGAAACTAATTCTTTTAATTTTTTGTTTCGATAAGTCTTATGAGGATTTATCTGATATAAAAGTTCTAATTTTTCTTTTAATACAGAAGGTGAAACGCTCCATTTTTCATAAAGAAAAGCAAGAGCTTCTGCTTGTTTGATGTCAAAAAAATAATGTTTTTTAAATTCCTCTAATGAAAGAAATTGAATCCGGTATAGTTGCTTTTGTTGACTCAATTCTTTTAATATGATTTCTTTAATTTCATGAGGAACAATGAAGAATACATCATCTTGGAAATACTGTTGAAACATCTTTTCTACCTTCTTTCTTTTTCTATTATACTAAAAAGAAAACTTTTTGGGTAGTTCATTCCTCTTAAGATTATTTTTCCTCGAATGAAAATATCTTCTTTTTCTTTCATCAAAAAGGCACTTTTCTTCCTCAACAAGAAAAATGCTTTAATATTGTAAATAATGATTAATTTTCGATGGGGACGAGAACTTGGCGGAATGAAACATTGCTGCCTAGACCTCCGGCTGCACCGTTATATGCGAAAACACCGGAGTAAGTATGGCGGTTATGAAGACCACCACAAATCTGCCATGGATACGTCACAGACAGCCCGACCGCATCATCACCGTACCAACCTGCTGTCTCATTCAAGGCTTGACCTTTACAAGAAATTCCGTTGCATGCTGTTTTTGGATCGTTACTTGTATAAAGGTCATAATATTTTTCATCAGGCCAACTTCGCCCTCCAATCGAAGAATCATTTGCCAGTTTCCCTGTATATCCTGAATTACTAACATCTGAACTTCCAGATCTTTTTTCTAACACGTCCATTATGTATTCCCAGGCACCGCCATTGAGATCATAAATTCCCGTAATGTTTCCTGCACTGGAAGCTCCAGCTCCAGCGTAGCCTTGACCACCACCTCGGTCAATCATTACATTATAAGTATTTCCACATGTAGCAACACTTGTAGCACTTGGAATACCGGATGAACAGCCTGTCATAAAACCCTCATAGTTATTTATATAGATTTCTTTATTGACTCCACTATATAAGGAATTCCCATATTTTCCATATTTGCTTTGCGTCAAGTATGATATCAGTGCCCATTCTTTATTCTTCATCGCATGACTATCATACGTAGTATCATCAAATCCAAACACATTGCCACTTTCTGTCATTCGTCGTGAA
>CANQOD010000127.1 GCA_947625395.1 uncultured Bacilli bacterium | reverse complement strand
GATTTAAAAGCGACGCGTGAAAATTTATCGCGTTATAGTCTTATTCGAGCTCTTGAAAACTTAGAAGAAGAAAGTCCTTTATCCATTCGTAGTGATGGTTATCTTGAAGATTTAGAACGGATTACACCAGCTTCTCTTTATCGTCATTATGAAGACATGATTGCCAGTGATATGGTTGATATTTATGTGATTGGTAATATTGATTTTGATACAGTGGAACAAGAAATTACGGAAATTTTTCAGTTTAAGACTTTTAAAAAGGATAAAGGAATGGCTGTCTTACCCTCTCCTAAAGTACCTAAAAAAATACGGACAGTCGTTGAAAAAGAGCAATTGACGCAGACAAAATTAGTCATTGCCTGCAGGCTCTGTCAGTTAACGGATGCACAAAGAAATTATCCTTTAACTTTATATAATATTATATTAGGAGGAAGCGGTGATTCTAAGCTCTTTCAGGAAGTGCGAGAAAAAAATTCTCTTTGTTATGATATTCGAAGTATTACCAATAAGGCTGACCATTGTTTGCTTATTGTTGCAGGAATTAACAAAAAAGGCAAAGAAAAAGCAGTTAAGGCTATCTTGGATGAACTAAAGAAAATGGCCAAAGGGGATTTTAGTGAAGAAGATTTACTGAAAGCGAAAGAATTTTATCTTTCTAGTTTTGATGTGATTGAAGATTCGATGTCAAAGTTAGCTGAAAGTTACTATATGATGGAATTATTGGGTGTAGATGATATTGAAACAAGAAAGAAAAAAATGAAAGAAGTCAGCCTTGAAGAAATCGTTGAGGTTGCTAAAAAAGTAAAAGTAGATTTAGTTTATACAATGGAAGGTGAAGAGGATGAAGAAACTAAGACTCAATAATGCGATGACGATTTATCAAGAAACGCTTGAAAATGGACTACGAATTTTTTTAGCTCCTAATCCTGAGAAGCACAGCTATTTGGCCATTTATGGTGTTCATTTTGGAGCGACAAATCTAGAGTTCACTTCACCTAAGTCAAAGAAAATGACCAAATATCCGAGTGGAATTGCTCATTTTTTAGAACATAAGATTTTTGAACAAGAAAACGGGGAAGATCCATTTGCTTTTTATGCGAAAAGTGGTACAGATGTCAATGCGGGAACGTCTTTTGATTCGACTAGATTTTATTGTTCAGGAACAAAAAATTTTAAAGAAAACTTAAGCTATTTATTAGATTTTGTTAATCACCCTTATTTTACGGATGAAAATGTAGAAAAAGAAAAGGGGATTATTCTAGAAGAATATGAGATGTATAAGGATATTCCTGATTTTCAAATGGAGGAATTATTACATCAAAATATTTATCATGAAGATCAGAAAAAAAATGATGTCTTAGGAACGGAAGAAGATATTCGAAGTATTACAAAGGAACAATTATATGATTGTTACCATGCGTTCTATCGCCCTGAGAATATGTTTATCATTATTTCTGGAAATTTTAGTGAAATTGAAGCATTAGATGTCATTAAAAATAAAACATATCCAGCTTCTTGTGGAACTGTAAAGCAAAAAGAAGTCAAAGAGCCTGTTCGGGTCAAAAAAGAGTCTGATGTATTAAAAACAAATATTTTGGTTCCGAAAATTGCTTTAGGTTACAAGTTTGAAAAGAAGAAATTGGGGCTTTCTGATATGGAATTAACTTTATATTTGAATATGATTTTGACGCTGTTGTTTGGTTCAACTTCTCAATTTAAACAAGATGCTAGAGAAAAGAAAATCTTAACGGATTTTGGGTATGAATGGGAAGATGAATATCAAAAAAACATCATCACTCTATTGATGTATGCGGATACGATGCAACCCGACTATTTAATTGATGCGATTCAAGAAACGCTTGCTAATGCGGTATTCACAGTGGAGGCGATAGAAAGACTTAAAAAAGTTTGGATTTCTTCGGAAATTCGTATGATGGATTATGTGAGTAATGTTGGTAGTACCCTTTATGATGATTTGATTGACTATCGCGAGCTTGTTTTGAACCGAGTGGATTTAATAAGAGAAATGAATAAAAAAACACTGGAGATGGTCTATCGAAATATGAATTTCCAAAATCATACGGTTTTAAAGGTTTTACCTCGAGAAGAAGTTTCTTAAACTTTTTTTCTTTTGGAAGAAACATTTGTCATTTCTTGAAAAAGTTTGTATACTTTTAAATAAAGGTGAGTTTATGTATCAAGTTTGTTATTTATTTTTATTATTCTTTGTTTATGCGATGCTTGGTTATTTTTGTGAAATAACTTTTTGTTCACTACAGGAAAACAAATTGGTTTTAAATCGAGGTTTTTGTCTTGGACCTTATTGTCCTATTTATGGCGTTGGGGCGATTTTAATGCTTTTGCTTCTGAGCAAATATAAGGAAGATCCTATTATTTTAATTTTGATGTCTGCGATTATTTGCTCTGTGGTTGAATATATCACGAGTGCAATCTTAGAAAAAATTTTTAAAGCTAGATGGTGGGATTATAGCAATCGAAAATTTAATATCGAAGGACGAGTTTGCCTGGAATATGCTTTGTTCTTTGGGCTTGGTGGTTTTATGATTATTTATATTATCAATCCTATTATTACGTCTGTATTTAACCAGATTCCACACTTGCTTTTTATTGTTATTGCTAGTATTTGCTTTGTTATTTTCGTGGTAGATGTTTTTTTGACTGTTCTTACGTTAAGTAGAATTCATGTTGCTCAGAAGAAGTTTTTAAAGAAAGATGCGACAGAAGAAATTACAAAATTGATTCGTCTTGAAATTGTAAAGAATAAGAAATTGGTTTTGAGATTGTTAGAAGCGTTCCCACATATTAATGCAGGTGATTCTAAAAATTCTCTTTATAAGGTAAAGTCTTATTTAGAAAAAAGAGAGAAGAAGAAAAAGAGAAAGTTCAGTTGGAAAAAAGAGAAAACTGATTAGACTTTAAGGAAAC
>CANQOD010000126.1 GCA_947625395.1 uncultured Bacilli bacterium | reverse complement strand
CAATTACAATCGACTCAAAAGGAAAACAGCAACAACAGCTCTTTTAAGAAAAAGTTCCATTTGTTTGGAGCTTTTTTTGTTGGAGTGTATATGAAATAGAGGTAACCGTTTGAAGAGGGATGAGGTGACTATCCAAAATTATAAATTGGAAAATATTGGAAATTTTTGTTTCTGAAAAAAAGAGTGAAAAAATAAAAACCACCAGCTTAGCTGGCGGAATTTTATTTGTTGTAGAATTCAACAATTAATGATTCATCAATATCGGCATTTAATTCTGAACGTTCTGGGTATCTTACATAGACACCTGCAAGTTTTCCTTCATCAAAAGTGACGAATTCAACACGACTTGTCACTTTTTCAAGTGCTTCTTTGACTGCTTTATGATCACGTGAATTTTCTTTTAAAGCAATTGTTGATCCTGGCTTTACACGGAAAGATGGAATATCAACTTTTTTACCATCTACTGTGATATGCCCATGGTTGACCAATTGTCTTGCTCCACGACGTGTTGTTGCAAATCCCAAACGATAAACTAAGTTATCTAGACGAGATTCCAAACACTTTAAGAAATTTTCACCAGTGATTCCTTTCATTTTAGAAGCTTCATCAAATGTTTTTCTAAATTGACGTTCAGAAAGACCATACATGAAACGTACTTTTTGTTTTTCTTTTAATTGTGTTCCATAGTCAGATAGTTTTCCTTTACGAGCGTTTCCATGTTGCCCAGGTCCATAAGGACGACGAGCAAGTTCACGTCCAGTTTCACTTACAGAAAAACCAACACGACGACTTCTTTTATATTCAGGTCCTGTATATCTTGACATCTTCTTTCTCCTTTCTATAGATTACAAATCCGCAAGAACCAATCACTTTCCTAATGACTTAGGGAGTTATTTTTCGCCTAACAGCAAAGGTTACTCTACTCAAAATAACACATTAAATCATCTAAAAGCATGCTGTTTCTTTGAATATGCAAGTTAGATTATAAAGAAAAAATGGGAAATTGTCAACTGTTCTAGCAAAGATGCTTCCTTTTCTTAAAAAGTTCATCCTATTAATACTATAGAGAAAGTGTTATAATAAATGAAAAGAGGGTGATAATGAATGACTGTAGAAAAAATTTGTTCCAATGTTGGAGTTTTATCTGTAATTGCAATTATTTTGAATATATTAAAAATTATTTTTATTGTTGCACCAATTTTGTTAATCATTTTATTACTCATTGATTTTTTTAAAAATGTGTTATCAGGGCAAGAAGATGCCGTTCGTAAAAATTTAGGCATCACAATTAAAAGAATACTTGCTTGTGTTGCTCTATTCTTTGTTCCATTTTTTACCAATCTATTAGTTGAATTATTAGGAGGACTTGGTATAGATTATACATTATGTATAGCAAATAGCAAAAATTTATCACAGTTTGTGGAATTAGAAAAGCAAAATCAAGTAACTCAAAACCAACAAACAACCAATCAAAGCCAGCCCTCAACAGACCAAAATCAAAATACAACCCATCCAACAGAAGTGACAAAAATTGTACTCAATAAAACAGCTGCGACAGTTGGAGAAACTGCCAAAGGAAATAGTGGAACTGCTTCTATTACCACACAATTAAGCGTAAAAAAAGTGGAGCCCTCAACAGCCAAAGAAAAAGGTGTGAAATGGAGTGTTATAGAAGGAAAACAAAATATTTCCGTGAATCAACAAGGACTTGTTACTGGAAAAAATGGTGGTACTGCAGTTGTTCGAGCCACTTCAATTGATAATCCTAAAGTATATGCAGATGTAAAAATTACCATTGTACATGGCCTTTATGAAAATGTGACATTGCTAAAAAAGGTCACTGCAGAAGTATTATATTCTACAAAGAAAAAGACAATAAAAAAGGGAACAAAAGCAACATTATTAGGAACTTTAAATACTTATAGTGGAAATGGATATAAGAACAAAACCTATCGCGTTCGACTCACAGATGGAACTATTGTAAAAATACAAGGCTCATATCTGAAATTCCACAGTTACTCTATTGATAATGGTTATTCGAATGCTGTTTATGAAGACTACATCAATAATAATCATTTTACAAGTCAAACCCAGTATTTAATTTGGGTCAATCAAGGAACCCAAAGAATTATGTTGTTTCAAAAGAAAAGTGGAAAATGGAAAATTGTGGAAATGTCGAAAACTTCTACAGGAGATCGTGAAAGCGTCAACACTGGCGACCGTGGTGGTGGAACTCCTACTCATTTTAAGATTTCTGTCAAAGACTTTGAAGCAGCTTCTTCTTTGGGAAGAGCTCTTCATATGAATGGGACAGGAAATACCATCCATGTTGGGGCTTTGCCCAAAAATACAAGAGGTGGAAATCCCCAAGAAAATGAGCCTTCTTCGCATGGTTGCCCACATATTTCTACAAGTTTTAGAAATAAATTATACAATACTTATAATCAACAAAATAAAAATAAGCTTATAGGTACAGCTGCTATTTATTATTAGAGTGAAAGAGGTGATACAATTGAAAAGCATTGACAAAGGTGAACGAATTTTAATGGTATTTTGTTATATGTTCGCAATTTTTATGGGGTATTATGCTAAAGAAACGCTTTTTATCAGGTATGAGTATCTCGAACAGTCACTCTTTCCTATTTTGATAAGACAATTTTTATTGTTTGGAAGTCTACAGGTTTTAATTACTCTTCTTTATGGTCTTTTTTCAAATATCAGTCAGATGAAAAAGACCTTCTTAAATGCGAATTTAATTGCTCAAATTTGTTTTAGTTTTCTCTTTTTATTACAACTCTACAAGAATAGCATGTCTATTCCCATTACGCTTTCGCTTGGATTGGTCATTATTGCTTTAACACTTATTCCAAGTTGTGTCCTTTGGAAAGTTATTTTATGGATAGTTCATTTGAATCATCCAACTTTTGAAAAAGCTAATGAGAATTAA
>CANQOD010000125.1 GCA_947625395.1 uncultured Bacilli bacterium | reverse complement strand
TTGCCCTCTTCATCTAAAATTGGAATGGCATCCTCTATGATTAAATCCCCATTTGTTTCTTCCAAAATAATATCTAAGTTATTTCCTTTAATACCTACTTTTTGTTTTCCTATCACAGTCAGTCTTAACCATGCATAACTAATTCCTATAAATAAGACAACAAAAAGAACTAGAATTCCTAGTACTTTTTTATGTTCTTTTATCCACTCTCTCATTCATGACACCCTCATTCTGATGTCATTATATCTTCTAAAACTACCCCCCCCCGATTTATTCTATTTCAGCATATCCGCTTTTCAAAAATGTAGTGGTAACCTTAAAGTAGACAACTAGAGAGGGTATGTAGACAATCTGTAGTGGTAACCTTTTTCTATTCTTTTAACTTCTCTTGTATCTTTCGATTATCTTCTTTATAACTTGCTGGAACAATACTATCTCTTCCATATTTTTGTGTAATTAAGTCAATTACTTCTTGCACTTTATTAACAGATTCTTCTCTAGTTTCTTCAAAAAACGAAACCTGTTCTTGCACTGACATCGTTAAATCAGATAAACGTATCCCAATATTACGAATAGGGTCTTCTTTCCAACTCTCATCAAATAGCTGACAAGCATAATGATAAATGTCTTTGCTCACATTGGTTGGATTCAACAATGTCATTTGATGAGAATAGCTCTTGAAAAGATGATTTTTATATGTAATTGTAATACTTTTCGCATACATTTTTTTAAGTCGCAGGCTCCGACCTACCTCTTCTGCCTGATAAAATAAAATCTTTTTCAGTTTTGTACTATCCGTATAATCATATTGTAAAGTTTCTGAAACACTCATACATTTATTTTGTTCTCTAACAGGAAAAACTTTAGAATTGTCTATTCCTCTAGCCGCTTCCTGTAACGCTTGGGCTTGATTTTTAAAATATTTTTGTAATCTAGAAAGCGGCGTATTCGCAAGTTCTCCTATTGTATGAATACCCAAACTTTCTAATTTTTCTTTACTCCTTTTACCAACCATAAATAAATCTCCCACGGGTAAAGGCCACATTTTAGTTGCAATTTCATTAGGAAAAAGAGTATGAATTCGATTAGGCTTTTCAAAATCAGAAGCCATCTTTGCACATAGTTTATTAGCAGCAATTCCAATATTGACCGTAAATCCAAAATTTTCTTGAACCTCTTTTTGAATTTTCTTTGCTACTTCCATATAATCTTTATAAAGAAACGAAGTCCCTGTAAAATCTAAAAAGCATTCATCAATAGAAAACTGTTCTAATAGAGGAGTATATTGACTCAGATAACGCATCAAATCATGGGAACATTTCCGATACCACTGGTAATGTGCAGGAAAAACTTGCAATTGAGGGCACTTTTTTCGAGCACTGTAAATTGTTTCAGCCGTCACAATCCCATACTTCTTAGCAATAGGACTTTTTGCCAGCACAATTCCTCTTCTTTTTGTCTCATCTCCTCCTATAATTGAGGGAATCGTTCGAATATCTTCTTTGTACCCTTTTTTTAATAAGTCAATTGCCGTCCAAGAAAGGAAAGCATTATTCACATCAATGTGAAAAATAATTCGTTCTTTCGTCATCTCTTTTCCCTCCTTTGTCTTTATTATAGTCAGCAAACAAAAGTTCGTCAAGAAAAGAAAGAAAAAAGGAAAAACTTTCCTGTCGTTCTTCCTATCTTTTATAAATAATAAGCCTGCACAATGTTCAAGTTTTCATCAAATTCATATACATATGGAATTCCTAAAGGAATTTCCAAATCCATAATATCCTTTTCACTGATATGGTCAAGATACATTCGAATTGACCGTAATGAATTTCCATGCGCAACGACCAAGACATTTTTCCCATCCATCAAATCCTTTTGAATCGTTTGCTGGTAATAAGGAACTGTTCTTTCCATTGTATCTTTTAAACATTCTGTAAGAGGAAGCTCCTCTTCCGTTAAATCTTGATACTTCAAGTCATTCCCTGGATATCGTTCATCTTCTTTCGTTAAAGCTGGTGGCTGTACATCATAACTACGTCGCCAAAGACGAACCTGTTCTTCCCCACACTTTGCTTTCATTTCCTCTTTATTCAAGCCTTGCAAAGCCCCATAATGCCTTTCATTCAAATGCCAATCTTGATAGACAGGACCCTCGTAATGAATCATTTCTTGAATGATTGAAAACGTATCGATAGCTCGTTTTAATAAAGAAGTGTAAGCTGTATCAAAAGAAATCCCCTTTTCTTTTAATAGAAGTCCTGCTTGTTTGGCTTCTTCTTTTCCTTTGTCAGTCAAAGGAACATCTGTCCAACCAGTAAATCTATTTTCTAGATTCCAAATACTTTCTCCATGTCTTACAAGTACTAAATACATTTGACTCTTCCTTTCTTACTGTGCATCTTTCAAACAGAAAATGGCATATACTGGTAAATAGCGAACACCTTTTTTCAGAGAAAAATTATTTTCAGTAATTCGATACGCCGTCGCCACAGTATATTTTTTCATAAAGACAGACAAACTTTTAACTTTAGAACCACTCTTCGTAGCAATTTCAATTGGAATCACTTGTCCCATTCGATTTTGAATGACAAAATTCACTTCAGCCTTACCATCTGATTGGTAATAATAAAGAGCATAACCTGCCTCTGCCAAAGTTTTTGCGATATGGTTTTCATAAAGAGTTGCTTTTATTTCCTCATTGGCTAAAAATTGCTGTTTTGATAAATGAAGCAGATTTGCTAAAATCCCATCATCAGTAAAATAAAGTTTAAAATGTTCCACTTCTCGACAAGCACTTAAAGGTGATTTCACTTGCCGTATTTTATAACTTCGATATACCAGTTGTTTCTTCACTAAATTTTGAATTACACTTTCATATTCTTTTGCACGATGCCCAAAGCCAATTAAACCATACTGAAATTTCTTATTTTCCTTAAGCAATTGCCTTGGCATACTTCTTAATACTTCAATGCCTCTTGGAACATTAATTAAGTTTTCTTCATGAACCAATTCTCCTTGAATCAA
>CANQOD010000124.1 GCA_947625395.1 uncultured Bacilli bacterium | reverse complement strand
TTGGAATATTTTGTATCCATGTTAGCTTCTAGTCAAGCACGTATCTTTGATTTTCAAATGCACATTATGATTACTGCAGATACGAAAGAGGATTTGGAATTAAAAAAGACAAATGTCAAAAACTATTTGGATGCCATGGAATTAAGAGCAGTTTCACTTCGCTTTGAACAAGAAAAAGTTCTAAAATCCATTTTACCAATTTTTCCTAAGCAAGATATTGAAGAACGAATTGGAACACCAATTCCATCTCCAACTGTCGCAGCGATGTATCCATTTATCTTTGATAGTATTAAAGATCCAGGACTTTCTACTCTTCTTGGAGTCGATTTTTCTGGAGGTGTTATCTTATTCAATCAGTTCTTATATAAAATAAGGAAAGAAAACAATCGAAACAATGCCAATATGATTATTTTAGGAACTTCTGGTTCCGGTAAAAGTACCGCTGCGAAGTTACTGCTCCGTAGCCATATTAGAAATGGTGCCCAAATTGTCTGTATTGATCCGGAAAATGAACTTGCTGATATTACAAGGACATTTGGAGGAGATACCATTGACATTGGTAAAGGTGGAGAATTCGGAATGATTAATCCCCTTGAAGTTGTTGTTGATGCGGATGAAGAAGAAATCAAACAGGGACTTGGATATACAGTATTAACGAGAACGATTCAATATTTAAAAGCCTTTATGCGTTATTATGATCCATCGATTCCAGAAGATGTTTTGGCAATGTTTAGTGAGGTTTTACAGGATACCTATAGACGTTTTGGAATTGATTTTAATAGTGATTTTTCTAAATTCACATCAAAAGACTATCCAACCTTTAAAGATGTCTATGCCACTGTAAAGGGAAGAATTCTATCTTTGACTGAACAAACACAAGAAAAAGATATTATGGAACGACTTGAATTGAAGCTTAGACCTCTTGTGCAAGAATTAAGATTTTTCTTTGATGGTCATACAACGATTCGTAAAGATAGTGACTTCATGGTTTTCAATATCAAAGAGTTGATGAACTCTGACAACAACATTCGTAACGCTTTATTCTTTAATGTTTTAAAGTACGCATGGGGACTTTGCTTGGATCCGGATGTGGATACAGTTTTGATGGTCGATGAAGCACACGTTTTATTAGGACAAAATAATGTTTTAGGTGCAGACTTCTTAGCACAAGTTCAAAGACGTGCACGAAAGTATAATACAGGTACAATTATTATTACCCAACAGCCAAGTGATTTCTCTGATCCATCTGTAATTACGCAAGGAAAAGCTATCTTTGATAACTCTTCTTATTACTTAGTGATGGGTCTTAGAAAACAAGCCGTTGAAGACTTATCGAAATTAATTGACTTAAATGACAATGAGAAAGACAGTATTAAGCGTTATTCACAAGGAGAAGCTCTCTTCGTTTGCGGAAATCGAAGAATGCGCATTAATATTGCTGTAACGAAAGATGAACTAGATTCATTTGGTAGTGGTGGAGGATTCTAAAAAATAAAAAGGGACTGTAGGGAAAGAATCCTATGGTCCATTTTCTTTTAAAAGGCAGGTGAAAAGAAATGAATAATGAGAATCATCAACAAGACAATGAAGGAATGAATGCTACTCAGTCATTTCTTTCCGCTCGCAAAGAAAAAAAAGAACAAGAAAAAGAAGCAACGAAGCATCTTGCAACAACAGCTGGGAAAGGGGCAGCTAGTTATTTTGGAGGGCCAATTGGTGGAACTGCTTTTGATGCTGCTTCTAAGACAAAACAAGGAGATAAGGCTTTAGATAAAGCAGCTACTACATTAAACAAAGTTCCAGGAGTTGGAAAAGCTGCTCAAAAGCTAGAAGATAGTGGGCTTACGAATCTCGCTGACCAAGCCGTAAATGCCGCAAATATGAAAGGAAATCCTTCGGCTCATGGAGCTGATTCTGGACTGAACTCTTTCTTTTCAAAAGTCAATCAGAGAAAAGCCAATCAAGGCATCCCTGGTGCAAGTGGTCAGCCTCAAGAAGCAGGAAATTCTCCTTCTTCCCAAGAACGTCCTTCCCTTTTACCAAAACATAGAACTTCTGATGAAATGCAATCTTCGCCTTTGAACGAAGAAAATCAAGAAGAAACGAATACTGGAACACAAGCAGCGAGTAGCATGGGAAAAGGCCTTCTTAAAACAGCAGGAAAGTTGTTAGGAAGCATATCGCTTCCACTTGCTCCAGTTTTGGTTATTGTGGTTGCCATCGTTGCCATCATTAGTATTTTTTTTACTAGCTCGACAACTTCGATTGCTGCAGGAACTTATTCTGTAGATTATTTGATTAGTGAAAAATGGGGCGAAACGTTAAAAGATCTTGAAGTGGATGACTCTTTATATACAGATGAGCAAGTTGATTTTGTAGATCGAATTATTGCTATTGCCACTGAGTATCGTTCCAATAACCAGTCTTTTGACCCACATTTCATTTCGGCAACGCAGGCTATTTTGGTTCAATATAATAAAGATTTCACTTACGATGTTATGGATGATTGGGTGATGCGGGAACTAGTGGAGTCTATGTTTGATGAAAATGGGATTTATGATGAGGATTTATTTCGAGAAAATTTGGAATTCTCTTTTCTTCCAGCGCATGCTGGAGATACCGACGAAGATCTTTATTCCAGTATCATAGATGAAATTTTTCAATATGTAGAAGATTACAAAGAGTTGGCACTGGAAGACGATGGAAGTTCTACAACAGGTGGTGGCGATATTTGTACGTATGTGGCTCCAGGAGCTGTTAATAGTAATGGGAATCGTGTCAATCATCCTATTAATGCGACGGATATTCAAGTTGAATTACTAGAAACAGGAATGGGAGATGGACATGATTATGGTGGAACGAGTGGTAAACCGATGGAAGGTGTTGACCTTGTTCCATTTGAAGAATATTCCTCTGGTGTACAGCAAGAAATTGGTTCTGATTCTGTTGACAATGCACTACGCGCCCAAATCGTGGCATCGAGAAGTTATGCCCTTGCACGAGGAATTGAAAATTCGAGACTTTTTCAACGAAATAATCAATG
>CANQOD010000123.1 GCA_947625395.1 uncultured Bacilli bacterium | reverse complement strand
GTTTCTACCAAAATAACGTCTAAATTATTTCCTCGAAGTGTTATCTTCTGTTTTCCTATTACTGTTAGTCTTAACCATGCATAACTCACTCCGATAAATAAGACAACAAAAAGAACTAGGACTCCTAGTACTTTCTTATGTTCTCTTATCCATTCTCTCATTCATGACACCCTCATTCTGATGTCATTATATCTTTTAAAACTACCCCCCCCCGATTTATTCTATTTACGCATATATGTTTTCCACCAAAAAAGAAGATGTCCTTATCTTCCTCTTACTTGTTTCCTTTTTCCTATTTCAGTCACGATAGAAGAAATAGAAATCTCTTCTATCGTCTGCTGATTGACTTTTAAGGTATAAGTTTTATTCTTTTTTAGTTTCGGTGAAGCAATCACTAAAGAATCATAGTCCTTATCAGATTGATAGGAAAACACTTCTTTTCCCTTTGAATCCAAAAGGAAAATTTGATCATTTTTTCCATAAGTTTTATCCAATACAATAGATAAACTATAAGTTTTTGAAGAAGGACTACATCCTTGCATCATTCCACTTGAACCACTTGCAAAAAGGGTGCCACCATTCACTTCAAAAAACAAATCATAATCAATCGCAGCATTGCCATCATTGACCGGACCTTCTACTTTTAATACGCCACCATTCAAATAACAACCACCATTCACATCGATACCATCTCCTAAAGCATTGATAGATATTTCCCCACCATCAATTGTAAGAATTGCATCTTGCCGCGTAGAAAAATCATTCTCTTCTTCTGACTTCTTTGAAGAAGAATCATTGCCTCCTGCGATATTGATACCATCATCTGATGCATTAACTTGTACTTGGCCACCATGAATGGTGATTCTTGCTCCTTCAATTCCTTCATAGCTATTTGAAATTGTTACTTTCCCCTCTTCAATGACCACTTCCTCGTCTGCATGAATACCATCATCTTTCGCAGTAATTTCAAAAGTACCATTTTGAATGCCTACACATCGACTAGAATGCAGAGCATCCGAAGAAGATTGAAGATGAAAAGTGCCATTTTGAATAATGATATTTTCTTCCGCTTTCAACGCTTTCGCCTGTTCACTTTTGGTATTTTGTGTTGCGACTGCAGTTTCTTCCTGATAGAGCTGCACCTCTTTCCCTGCTTCAATTTGAAAGTTTCCCTTTTGAATCTGCAACTGTTTTTCCGCCTGAATGCCATCTAATAAAGAAGTGATTTCAAAATGACCATCTTGAATATAAACAAATCCTTTGCCAGTATCTTTTGTATTGGTCGATTTAATTCCATCTCCTTGGGAAACAATTTTAAAAGTACCATTTTGGATATAAACAGAATCTTTTCCACGAATTCCATCATCCATCGAAGTAATTTCATAATTTCCAGAAACAAACTTCAAATCATCATTAGACACAATTGCATCTTCCTTATTCGCAGTCACAATAAGCGTACCATTGCCTTGGAAAGTCAAATCATCATGACTAAGAATCGTGCCTACTTCAGTCGTATTATCATGCAAATAAATATTCCCATCTTCTAAAGAATTGATACTATTTTCGACTGTTTCAATGACAACATCACTTGCATTCTCGACAAGAATCGCAGGGCCTTCTTGATTGGTAATTGAAACACCATTTAAAATCAATTTTACATTTCCATTGGTCCGAATGGTGATATTTCCATTTCGAATCTTTCCGGATAAACGATAAACGCCCTCATCTGTTATCACCAGGCTTTTACTGAGTTGATATTCATATTGTTGATAAGCATCCCAATTGATTTTTTCATCGTCATCATCTGTATTGATGTGTGAGATAAGCGCACTGACTTTCGTCGTTGATGCCACATTTTTTTCTTTCCGTCCTAAAAGGAATAGTCCTCCTAAAAGAAGTCCTAAAAGGAGCACCAATCCAATGACTATTTTCGTTTCCTTTTTCATCTGAAACCTCTATATTTCTGTCCCCTCTAAAGGATGACTTAACATTACTTTTAGATTCCCATTTTTAATTCGAATGGCATCTAACATTTCTTTTTCGTTGGCTGTTTTGGCTAAAGTGATTCGATAATTCAATTCAAACAAGCTACCCATATTGATTGTTTTCACTTGCTCTAACTGTACATTTTTTGTATACTCTTGAAAAATTTCTTGAAAAACAGTCGTGTAGTCCAAATCTTCTGGAATGACCACTTTTAATAATCTCTCCTGAGAATCAACATTAAAGAGTGGTAAATAATGTAAGAGAAAAAGAACAATCACTAAAATCACAGTAAAGATAATGGCATAATAAATTTCTCCCATGCCTGTTGCAAGCCCAATCGCCATCGCAAAAAAGACACTTAAAATTTCTTTCGAAGTGCCTGGAATACTTCGAAAACGAACCAATCCAAAAGCACCTAAAATGGCAACAGAGGTTCCTAAGTTACCATTTACCATAATCATAACAGTTTGTACAAGTGCTGGTAAAACAGTTAAAGTGATTAAGAAATTCTTACTATATTTTGAGGTTTTTTTATGTGCATAAGCAATCAATGCACCAAGCACAAGAGATACAAGTGTGCACAATAAAATGGAAGGAAGTTCAATTTGACTCACTGTATCTGAAAATAAACTTTTTAACATACTTCTTTCTCCTTCTTTTTTGAATAAATATTTCCATATTTGGAAAAGGAAATTGGATAAATTTTTAAAAGAGATAAACTTTTGACGAGCCATAAAGGCATTGCTTCTAAACATTTGATTTCCATAATATATTGATTTTTAGGAAAATATGTTTCTCCTTCATCTCCATCCTCCAACTTCAAATGATGGGTTCTACTTCTTAGATTTTGATCAATTGTAATTCGCAAATCTTGATTAGAAAGTCCCACATAACTTTTTCGCTCATAGGCGATAAAATAAGATGGTTCTAACTGATAAAAATCAAAGAGATAGTCCAATTCATCCATAATTTGATGCTGTTTTTTCTTTGTTTTATGCTGATAGTAATCATAAAACTCTTGTAAAGAAAGTTGAATTCTTCTCTTTCCAACATTGCTTTTATACTTTTCCTTAATTTCTAAAAATACAGGACTTTCAAGTGTTGGAATTCCATAACTGCGAAGACGTACTTTTTGCTTAAAAGGTG
>CANQOD010000122.1 GCA_947625395.1 uncultured Bacilli bacterium | reverse complement strand
TTTTCAATATTTTTAGAGAACTTCCGATTAAAAACAGATATACACTTCTTTTGGGGACGTTATCTCTTAATTTAACGTTTTTACATGGGCGTTTTGTTTTCTCTACAAAATACTTTTTTATAATTCTAATTTTTTACAATACTGCAAGTATAGCCTAGACTTTCAAAATAGGTTCTTTGATTTTCTAATTTCTGAAAATAATTCAGATAAGGAGAGTCAGCGGCAAGAGAGCTTGCAGCTTTTTTCGTTAATACAAGACGAGTTGTATTTTCTCCTTCTTCCACTTGAATACCAGGAATTGCTTTTAAGCCAGCAATCTCTTCTTGAAGAGAAGCTTCCGTAAGAGGTGCTGTTTGTTCTGTTGGAGGTACTACTTGTGTATCCTCTTGAGGAGTCGTTGTCTCTTCTACTACACCTTCTTGTGGTTGTGGTGTTTCAACAATTGGAGTTTCAGTGGTTCCTTCGACAGGCTGCTGTTCAGCAGGTTGTTCAACAACAGGATTTTCAGGAGTTGTTTCTTCTTGTGTTGTTTCATTGACAGGTACTGATTGATAAGAAAAAGTAACCCGTTCTAATTCCTCTTTATAAGTACTATTGGTAGAAATATTATATTGCGTTTGTCCAAGTGTAACATTTCGTCTACAAATAAGAGCTGTAATAGACTCTTGTGGAGTATTATTGGCGGGCGCTTCCTCTTTTAGCACGATTCTAAAAATGGGTGGAAGTGCAATAAAAAGAACAAGTATAAGCATCACAACGTAAACTAAAATTGCTTGAAAATCTGTTTTTTTTCCTTGTTTCATAATAATTCAATTTCCTCCTTTTCATCCTTTTTCTCTTCTTTTTCTTCATATAATGCTGTGCCATAACGCAAAGTTTTTAAAAATTTCCAAATAAAGCTCATTAAAAAGACAAGAGGAATCACAGGGAAACAACAGAACAAGGTATAAAGTGTTTGATTATTTACAACAAGGCCTTGCACTTCTACTTTTTTAACGAGGGCCATCACAAAACCAATTGATACGGAAAGCAAAACAGCACCAAATAGAATTCCAATGACACTGCTCCAAAAAGAAATGACATAGTTTTTCTCTTTTTGATTTTGATTTCTCATTTTCGCAGAATAAATAAGCACAAAAGCCCCATACAATATTAGTGTTACAAATAATGGTATTAAAACCATGTAAATAACCTCGTTCACCCCTGATAAAGAATAAAATATTTGCATCTTTATCACCCTATTTTCAGTATAGCATAGTTTTTTTGAGTTTTCAATTTTTGTTCACTTATTTTCACATTTTTGACTCTTTTTATCAGTCCAACTTTCATTGTTCGTTTCTACTCGCAAATGATTGAAGGACTTTTTTAAGCTTTTTTTGCGTATTTCCTAATTCTTCTTGATTGACACCTACTTTATATGCTACTAGTTCAACATTTCGTTTCGCAAAAATAATTTGGGCCGCTTTGACACGTTGTTCATTCGAATACATGCTGGCATAGACCACTCTTTGAATACCATTTTGGACAATTCGTCTAGCACACATATTACATGGAAACCAAGTGACATATAAAGTAGAGCCTTCTAAATCTTTTTTATCTCCCCTAAAATTATCAATGGCATTTTCTTCTGCATGAATCACAAAGGAATCCTTTATATTTAAAAAATCTCCAGTTTCTTCTCCTTTACTATCCCAAGGAAAATCATCATCAGAAAAACCTAATGGTGCGCCATTGTAACCCGTTGCTAAAATCCGATTATTTTTAACAATACAAGCACCAACTTGATGATGAGGATCTTTACTTCGTAAAGAAGAAATTAAGGCAATAGACATAAAATATTCATCCCAATTAATATAATCTAAATTTTTCCCAGACATGTGTTTCCTCTCCTTTCTATATCGATCGTTTGCAAGTGATGAAAAAGAAAAAGAAATTAGTGAGTTCCTTTTTCAATCGCGTAAAAATAGTATTTTCGATCGCTTGCCTTTTTTAAAATGATACGATAGAGTTCAAAATTTCCATAGCAAGTTTTCTCATCGCTATCAAAACAAGCATAAGAATAATTACTTTCTAAAATTTCAGATTTTCCTTTATCCCGATAAAGAGTGACTGTATTATCTTGATTTGGACTACTATATGCAACTTGCAAATAAATGATAATTTGATCCTTTTCTTGTCGATAATTCCGAACATGTGTAAGATATTGTTCCTGCATATCATCAAAAACACCACAAGTTTCTGGGTCATTTGCTTCAATGATGTACGTAGTGGAATCCACTTTTTCTAATTTTCGACCACAACCATAGCTTAAATTCTCAAATGCGTCTAACTTATAATCAGGACCAAACATATTTTTTAATTGATTTTGTAAATCTTCTAATAAAACGGTCTTTTGATAGGTATTGTCTTCTTTTCGATTTTCATCGCGAAAGAAAGCACCATCATTTTGAATATAATAATCCACTAAAAGCATTGATACATATTCTTTTGGTAAGGTTGAAATTGTATAATCTTTTTCATAAAGTACACCCATATATTCGCCACTTAAATTTGTATTCTGAGCAAGGGTTAAATCCCAATGATTATTCTCATCGACAATTTTCTTCGCAAAGGTTACTTTCGAGTAAATGAAATAACCAACGCCCAGCAAGACAAGAAGCAATATACCAATTCCGATTATCTTTTTTTTCATACGATTAGACTCCTCCATTAAAAATCAATCAATTTACTATATTGTATTTTTGAATGAATACTCAAAAGATATTTAATATCTTGTGTTTGAAAACGTGTACAACCATGGGAAGCTGGATAGCGATTTCCTGTTCCATATTCATGCCATGGATTTGTTCTGTGGGTTGGAGAGGCTTGCTTCCAAATAACCTTATATGTATAACCAGGTTCATGTGAAGTATAACCAACGTAGTAATTGAAATGCACTCCAGTTCGAGCAGATTCCTTATAAAGAAGCAATGCAGCATCACCAACATTGATATAGAATTGTTTATACAGTTTCCATTTTCCCTTTTTACCTGTAAACATATATTCCATTCCAGTACCACTATTTGACCAGAACAAGTATTTTGTATTACTTTCAAAATTATATTGATTCACAAAACTTTCTACATCTTCTTTGGCGTAAATACTACT
>CANQOD010000121.1 GCA_947625395.1 uncultured Bacilli bacterium | reverse complement strand
GTGATTCGTATCCTTTTCGTTTTCCACAGGTGGAAGATGAACTACAATTAGCCCTTTCACTTCGAAAAAATCAAGAAATCTCTTCCTTGACGCAGGCCATCAAGCAGTTTGGGATGACTGCTTATTTAAAAGAAAATCCCCAAAAATTGTCCTCCTTTCAAAAAATAAGATTCTTCCTATTGCTTGCTTTTATTCGAAAGCCCCGTTTACTTTTATTCGATGATTTGTTCTGCAAACTATCTAGTTTTGAAAAACAAATCGTTTGGGAAAACTTGCAATTTTTAAAGAAAGAGGGAATCACCATTCTCATGACTTCTTCCAATTTAGAAGATGTTCTTCCAGCGGACCGATTATTGATTTTGAATCAAGGAATTCTTCTATTTGATGACGTTCCTCTTGCTGTGTTAAAGGAAGATAGCCTATTAAATAAAATAGGACTTCAATTACCATTTTTTGTTGATTTATCCTTGAAATTACAATACTATAATTTGATAGATACAATTTACTTAAATCAGGAAGAGCTGGTGGATGCACTATGGAAATCAAATTAAAAAATGTGAGTTGCGAACAGTTGAACCAATTGAATTTAACGCTAGAAGAGGGCAAACTACTAGCTGTTACAGGAGATTATAAAGAGGCTTTTTTCCAAGTGCTGATGTTAACGACAAAGGTCACTGGCACTTTACTTGTGGATGGGACTCGATTATTGTTAAAAAAGCAAAGCGCTTATAAAAATCAAATTTATCTGATTCCTGCAGATTTTCTCCTGCCTTTAAACAGTTCAACTGTCATTGAATATTTACGGTTGATGATGAGAGAATATCAAATCATCTGTCAAGATGAAGAGAAGAAAATGAAAGATGCCATACGGTTAGTGGGCCTTAAAAATGAGATTCTTTATGAAAATTTATTATCACTTTCCCAAACAGAGAAAAAATTTCTTCAAATTGCAGTGGCACTCATTATTAATCCAAAAGTCTTTTTATTTGAAAATCCACTCTGTTATTTTGATTTTAAAAATAAGAAGAAATGTATTCGGATTTTTACAAAGCTCAAAGAACATTATCGAAAGACAATTCTATTTACCACAGATTCTTGCGAAGAAATTTATCAATATGCGGATGAAGTCATTATTTTAAAGGACCATTTGGTCCTAGCTTCCGGAGAAGTGGAAGACGTTTATTCACAAGGACAATTTTTACAAAAATATGGAATAAGTCTTCCTAAAGCAATTGCTTTTTCAGATTTTGTGAAAGCAAAAAAAGATATTCATTTAGATTATTACAAAGATATTAGAGATTTAATTAAAGATATTTATCGGAAAAAGAAATAGAAAGGAGAAAGAAGATGCGATTTTGTATTTGTTTTGCTTATGAGGGGAGTGCTTATAGTGGATTTCAACGACAAAAAGGATATGAAACAATTCAAAGTGTGCTAGAAAAAGCACTTTATCAAATTAATAATTCCAAAAAAGTGGTCGTGACTGCTTCTGGTCGAACAGATAAGGGCGTGCATGCTCTTTGTCAGATTGCTCATTTTGATTTGGATATTCAAATTCAACCTTATCAATTAAAAAGAGCACTCAATAGCCATTTGCCTGAGGATATTTATGTTAAAGGGGCCTCTTTGGTGGAGGATGATTTTCATGCACGCTATGTCGTTTTGGAAAAAACTTATGAATATCGAGTGAATGTAGGGGAATACAATCCATTAAGGAGAAGATTTGTCTATCAACATAATTATCCACTTCAGATAGAAAAAATGCAGGAAGCGATTGCTTATTTAAAAGGAACACATGATTTTCGAGCTTTTGTAACGGAGAGTGAAACGAAAGAAAACTGTGTTAGAACCATTGAAGAAGCTCGTTGTGAAGAAGATACGACTTTTAAAAATGAAATTGTTTTTACTTTCCGTGGGAAAGGCTTTCTTCGGTATCAAGTTAGAAATATGGTAGGAATGCTTTTAAAAGTCGGGACAGGAAAAATGACGCCACAAGCTTTCAAACAATTTTTAGAGGAAAAAAATCGAAGTCGAAATGGTGCGACAGCACCCGCTTGTGGCCTGACCTTAGTTGCTCTTCGTTTGAAAGAGCCTTATCAACAGTTGATAGAACCGTAATGCATCTATTTCTTGTTTGTTTTTCTTGATTGAATTCGTGTTTGCTTCGTGCTTGTTTCCGTGTTTGTTTTTTTGTTTATCTCAACGTTTGTTTCTTTCATTGTTTCAGAAAAAATCTTCTTCTATTTTTTTCTTATTTTAAGAAAAGAGGATGAAACGTGATTCCAAAGCATTTTTTTTGTTGACTTTTCATCAAACTTCCCGTATAATCAAAATCGGTACATTTTATATCCCCACATAAATTAAGTCCTGGGAAAACTTAATTTAAGTAAAGGAGAAAATTATGACAAGTTACATGCAAAAAAAAGAAACTGTTGAACGCAAATGGTATGTCATTGATGCCAAAGACGTACCACTTGGACGTGTTGCTAGTAAAGCAGCACACATGCTTCGTGGAAAGCACAAAGCAACTTTCACCCCACATATTGATTGTGGAGATTACATCATTATCATCAATGCTGAAAAAGTGAAATTAACTGGAAATAAGCTTGAAGACAAGAAGTATTATAGTCACTCAGGATATCCTGGTGGATTACGTGAAAGAACTGCCAAAGAAATGGTAGAAAAATATCCAGTTGAAATGGTGGAAAAAGCCGTTAAAGGAATGTTACCAAAAAATCGTTTAGGACGCCAAATGTATAAGAAATTATTCGTATACACTGGTGAAAATCATCCACATATGGCTCAAAAGCCGGAAATGTTGGAAGTAAAGTAGGAGGGAATAGGTAATGGCAAAAGTATATCAAGGAACAGGACGTAGAAAAACAAGTGTTGCTCGCGTTCGTATGACTTCTGGAACTGGTAAAATTACTGTCAATGGACGTGATGTTCATGAATATTTCCCATATGAAACTTTGGTAATGGACTTAACACAACCACTGGATGCAACAAAAACACGTGATTTATATGATATTACCGTTGATGTAAATGGTGGAGGTTTCCAAGGCCAAGCAGGCGCAACTCGTTTAGGAATTACGAGATGTCTACTTTTAGTTGATGCTGGAACACCAGCTGATTCTGAAGAAAGCTATCGTAAGATTCTTAAGAGCGAAGGATT
>CANQOD010000120.1 GCA_947625395.1 uncultured Bacilli bacterium | reverse complement strand
GTTGTAATCAGCGTCACTTCACTTGATAAATAACTAAGCTTGGTAATTTTTCCAATTAAGCCATCACTGGTAACAACAACCATATCTTTTTTTAGGCCCGCTCTTTTCCCTTGATCTATGGTAAGCGTTTGGAACCAATAGGCCCGATTACGTGATAATACCAAGGCATTCACTGGAGTATATTCTGTCAATGTTTTATTTAATTCTAAGACTTTTTTCAATTCTTGAATTTCATTTTCTAAATGGACATTCACATTTTTTTGAATGGTGTAAGATTCTGTTTGCGTTTTCCCCTTTTCTGCATTTAATGAAGTAAATGGAAATAGAACAACTTTTTGAACAACTACGCTGGCATCTTTTAAAAAAGATTCAATCATAGATAAATGAGAAGAAGTCATGGCATAATAAACAGCAAATAAAAGTAAAACGAGGGAAACACCAATAATGATTCGTTTTTTTCTTTTTTCTTTTCTTCTTCGAAACATGAATCCATCACCTCATTTCTTCTTATTATATCATTACTTTGTCATTATTGAATATTAAATTTTCATGTTCCATAAAACTATAGTAATCATTTTCACCAACAATAATATGATCGAGAATAGGAAGCTCTTGAATTTTCCCAATTGTGACTAATTTTTCTGTAAACGCGACATCCATAGAAGAGGGTTCTAAAAAGCCTGAGGGATGATTATGAAGACAAATAATAGAAGAAGCACCCATTCGATAAGCTTCTTTAAAAACTTCTCTTGGATGAACTGTACTTCGGTCAATGGTGCCTTGAAAAAGCATTTTTTCACCTATCACTTCTTTATGGGCATCTAAGTACAAACAGTAAAAACATTCTTGCTTTTTATGAAAAAAGAAAGACTTTGTATACTGATAGGCACTTTTCGGAGAAGTGATTTTTTTTCTTTCTTCTTGTGGCGATAAAAGAAAGCGTTTACTAAATTCAAAACTGGCCAATAATAAAAGAGCCTTGGCCTCTCCCAACCCATCAATCCTTTGTAACTCTTGTAAAGTAGGGATTTCTTTGCGTTCTAATAACAGCAAAACTTCTTCGCCTAATGTCTTCAAATCTTTCGTCTTCGTTCCTGTTTGTAAAAGTATCTCAATTAATTCCAAATTAGAAAGTGCATCACTGCCAAACTTTTTCAAGCGTTCTCTTGGACGTTCTTCTTTTGGTAATTCTTTCATTTTCATACGGCTCACCTATTTTTATTATAACCAAAAACAAAAAAAATTTACTTGGTTAAGACAGTTTCTTCGTAGTCCGCTAAAACAACTTCACAAATAGAGTGAACTTCCTCTTTCGTATTCGCATTTTTTAAAAGAACATCCCACTGAGACAAATGATTTTTAAAAGTATCATTCCATAATGGCGTCTTTTTAATATAAGTAACAATATTTTCCTTGTCGTAATCGTTTTTTACTTTTTGAAGTAATTTTTCTTGTAAAGACATCCCAAGATACAAATAATATTTTTCCTCTTCTTGAACCAAAAGTGAAGGATTCATTTTCTTTTGTTCCTTTTGGGCTTCTTCTAAGTTTGTATAAACACCATACTGAAGAAGATAGAAAACATCTTCATCAACCATGACAGTTTCTGTTTCATATTTTCCATAGAGCATCTTTCCAAAAAAGGCTCCTAATAATATTGTTAATCCAATTGAAATTAAAAATGATTTTTTCATTCTCGTCACCTAGTATATATTTACCAAAGGAAAGCAAAGAATTTTGTCGAAACAATGTTTTCATTGATATTATTTTAATTTTTTTAAATTGCTTTTCTTTTTAAAATAGATTAGACTTAGTTTAGGAGGTAAAAGCATGAAGAAAAAGTGTTTTGCATTTGGAAGTGTTTTCTTACTTATTTTCTTCCTTTCAGGTTGTGGAAAAGAAGAAGCAATCAAAACAATGGTTTGTGAAAGTCAAGCAACCCAAGGAGAAGTGAAGATGAATCTTCATTATACGGTTACCTATAGTGGTGACTATGTTAAAACGGTAGAAACAAAAGAAGTCTTAACATCAGACGATGAAAAAACATTAAATGCTTATAAGACAGCAGTTGAAAACGTCTATAAAAATTATGATGACATTGACTACTATCAATATCATGTTCAGCTAGATGGTAAAACTTTAACCAGTACAGTTTCGATTGACTATGATCATGTGGACACAAAAAAATTAATTTCCATCAATCAATCCGAAGAACAACTCATTAAAAACGGAAAAGTAAAAATTGATGATATTCAATCTGTCTATGAAAGCGTTGGCGCAACCTGTAAAGTAAAAAGTGAAAAATAAATAAAAAAAGAGGAAAAATGAACCATTTTCTCTTTTTTTGTAATTGTTTTTATTCGTTTTTCATCATTTCTTATTGAATGTAATAAATATAGTCTTCTTTTCTCGGACTTGGGGATAATTCTTCTTGATCTGCATAACCCAAAATACAATTACCGATTCCTATATAATTACCGGTAATACCATAAGAAGCAAGAAGTTGTTTTCCCTCTTCAGTTTCAAACACTTCTTTTGCCCGATGAATCCAACAGCTTCCAATTCCTAAAGAAGCCGCAGCATTCATGAGGTTTCCCATCACTAAACTTCCATCATAAATCGCAGTTGGAATGGAGGCATCTGCTAAAACAACTAAAACAACAGGTGCTCCATAAAATGGGTCCATTTCTTCTTTTCCTAAGATTTTCGCATTCATTCTTGCAAGTTGATTTTTCACTTCTTGATTGGTAATTGCTAAAATAATAGAAGATTGCTGATTCATTCCACTCGGTGCATAAGTCCCAGCTTTTAAAATTTCAGCTAAAATTTCTTTAGGAATACTTTCTTTTTTGTATTTTCGTACACTCCTCCGAGCAATTAAAGTTTGAATGGTCTCGTTCATTGTTATTCTACCTCAATTAGTTCATATGCTCTTGTTCCAATTCCAAGTGCTTCAGCAGCTTCGATGGTATGTAGTCCTTGTCTTGAATGAATTCTTTCTAATAAGTGATCACGTCCAGGATCTGTAGAATTTTTTACTAAATCAATGCAAGCTTGATCAAGCGCAACTGGATCAGTGGATGATAAAATTCCAATATCTTGCATACAAGGATCTTCTGCGACATCACAACAATCACAATCCACTGACATATTGCACATCATATTGATATATAAAATATTGTCACCAAAATATTTTGTTACACTAGAAGCAGCATCTGCCATTGCTTCTAAAAATTGAATTTGATCTGT
>CANQOD010000119.1 GCA_947625395.1 uncultured Bacilli bacterium | reverse complement strand
TTCTTGATTTTTTCGAAGTGAAAGGGCTAATTGTAGTTCATCTTCCACCTGTGGAAAACGAAAAGGATACGAATCACTAAAAAAAAGGAGAATTTCCTGTTGCTTTTGTGGGGTGGCAACCGTTTCTAAATAAGTTCCTTGATATAAGATTCTTTTACGAATGGGAAGAAGTCCTGCCAAAATTTTTAAAAGCGTTGTCTTTCCACAGCCATTCGGACCAACCAATAAAGTAATCGTTTTTTCATTAAGTGCAAAAGAAACATTTTGATAAAGTTGTTCTACTGATAAATGTTGTACTTCTAAAATTGTCTTCATTGCAAATCCCCCGAACTTTTCAATTTTGAACTTCCAACTCCTTATTTTCCTTTTTGCTTTTGAATATGATAAGCAATTTTAGCAAGCGTCTTATCACTTACAAAGTGACTGAAAAAGCGTGCACATTTCATTTTAAAGCCTGGTATGATGATTGTTTTTCCTTTTTCTAATTGGTCAATGGCATACATTGCTACATATTTACTAGAAAGTGCTTTCATATGAAAATGAACGCCAGCAGTCCGGTTGAAATTGGTATCAACTGGTCCAGGACAAAGAACAGATACTTGTACTTTGCTTTTTTTTCGTCTTAATTCTTCCTGTAAGGCTAAAGAGAGGCGATAAACATAAGCCTTGCTAGCATAATAACTGCTCATTAAAGGACCTGGAAAGAAAGCAGCACTGGAAGCAACGTTTAAAATTTTTCCACGATTTTTTTTCTGCATATCTTTTAAAAAGAATTTGGTAAGCATATGAAGAGCACGCATATTCACAGACATCATTTCTAATTCTTTAGAAACTTCTGTTTCCGTAAACGACCCATAAACACCAAACCCAGCATTGTTAATCAATAAATCAATATCTTCTTGGTGCACTAAAACACAAAGCTCTTTTACTTTTTGTTCTAACGATAAGTCCACGACAACGACTTTGACTTTTACAGGGAGTTCTCTTTGCAATTTTTCTAATTGTTCACGATTACGAGCAACTAAAATCAAATCGTAGCCTTTCTTCGCTAGATAGATTGCCATTTCTTTACCAATACCACTGGAAGCACCAGTAATTAATGCTTTCATAAACCCACCACCTGTCAAGATTATTATAACAAAGAAAAAAAGAGAATTCTAGTGAATTGCAAAAGAAAAAGAGGTAAATCAAAAGAAGAGTCTTTTCAACTTCTCATAAATACTAAAATATGATTCTCTCTTACCTTATTTGACAAGTTTAGACGAAAGATTAACAAAAACGCTTGTTTCTCAAAAAAACATATATTATAATGAAATAAACTAAAGAGGGTGAAAGAAATGGATGGAAAAACTAGAATTATCACCATCGCAACCTTTGCGTTCTTAGGTGTTTATTCTATTACATGCGGCTCGCTTTATCCTAAGTATCAAGAAGCAAAAACACCAAAGACATCATTTCTACTAATCGAGCAAAAAGAGGTTGGGATAAAAAAAGAAGTTCAGTTAAAATTAAAAGAAATTACAACGGAAGTTAATATTCCATTATCTGTACAAATTACTGATTATTTGGAAGAACCTGTGACAAGTGAAGTCTTAGCGGAATTAAAATTAGATACCAGTGAAGTAAATGTACAACAACCAGGAGAATATAAGTATACCATTTTTTATAAAAAGAAAGCTTTTGAAGGAAAAGTAATTGTAAAAGAAAAAGAACTTCCAAAAGTAGATGTTCGTCAAACAATTACGTTAAAAACAATTACAATTAAAGTTGGAGAAGCTGTTCCAACAGATATTTCTTACTATATTTTAGAAACGTTATCAGATGAAATTAAAACCAATATGCAACTAGATATTACACAAATCAATCCAAATCAACCAGGAAGATATAACTATACCATTACATATGATGGAGCTTATTATCCAGGAACATTGATTGTAATTGAAGATAAGCCGTCTATTGAAACAAAACCCGAACCCGAAGTACAACAAAGTACACCATAACACAAAAAAAGTATCCGTTCAAATTGATACTTTTTTTATTGTGGCGTTAAGACTTGACGAAACGAAACGGTGTCATAGAAACCACCATGAGCGTAGCTATAGCTGAAAACGTCAGCAAAAACAGTATCATAACAGAGACCTCCACGGAATGACCATGGATTAGTCACATCCACCAGGAACGCATAATCGTTGTACCATCCTGCTGTCTCATTTAATGCATGTCCCTTACATGTATTACCGTTGCATGCTATTTTTGAGTCGTTACTTGTATAAAGGTCATAGTATTTTGCATTGGGCCAATCTCGGCCTTGTATACTTCCATTTGTTAGTTGACCTGTATAACCTGAATTTTGCGCATCTGTATTTCCGGACATCTTATTGAGAACACCCATGGTATATTCCCAGGAACCTCCATTGATATCATATATTCCTGTGATATTTCCAGTTGAACTAGCACCTCCTCCTGCATAGCCTTGACCGCCACCTCGGTCAACCATCACATCATAAGTGTTTTCACAATCTGAAGCATTCTCAGCACTGGGTAATCCTGAGGAACAGCCGGTCATATACGCATTATATGTATTCATATACACTTCCTTATTCGTTCCATTGTAGAGCGAATTCCCATATTTTCCATACTTACTTTGGGTTAAATATGAGATGAGTGCCCATTCTGTATTTTTTATCGCATGACTATCATAAGTGCTTTGGTCAAATCCAAATACATTGCCACTTTCTGTCATGCGTCTTGAAACTAAATCTAACGTTGATACTCTTATTCTTCGCCAACTATACACATTTGGCTTAATAATTGCTTTGTTAGGTTCCTCTGCATCACTTTGAGCAGCAAGTGCAGTTGTTGCACCCACTCCGGTGCCATTACCACTACTATATCCAGTTTCAAACTTACCGACCCATATCCCTGATAACTCCTCTTCTCCAAAGGTGAAACCTGGCGGTGTGTACCAATTCGTCGCATACTTTCCTGTATATTGGGCAGAACCATTCTCATCTTTCTCATCTTTTTGAATGAATTTTACATCAATCTCTCCATCTTCACTCTTAATGGTGTAACTGTATCGCGGTATCCATACCCACATCTGTAAGATATCTGCCATTTTAACTCCCGTTCCTGCTTTCGCTTGTTGATATCCACCTCGACTTGTTGCAGTCACGGTTACTGCATTCGCCCACTCTTGATTATTGTAGTTGTACCACTCACTTGTGACATCTGCTTTCTCCCATCGCTTATCAGTTGTGTCATAGACAACAGGTATCATGTTATCAGCAAGTACTGGTACAT
>CANQOD010000118.1 GCA_947625395.1 uncultured Bacilli bacterium | reverse complement strand
GAATAACTAGCTTTTTATACTTTTCTATTATATAATGAATGCAAATAAAGAGGTCTATTATGAAATGTGGTAAGTGTCATCAGAAAAATATTAAGAAAGCGAACTATTGCCAAAAGTGTGGTTATCCATTTAGTCAGGAAGAAAAAGAACAAGCTGCTCAAACAGGGCTTCTTCCTTGGTTAAAAAGAATCAAACTTTTTCATGAAATTAGAACATTGGAGATTATTAAAGACAACCCCATTGTCAAAATTGTTTCAGTTCTATTGGTGTTTATTGTTGGCCTTTTGTTAACTTTCATGAGAGGGAATCAATTAAAAATTTTAGAAAATAAAACTTACCAAGTGAAATACTATGAAAAAAATAAAGAATATTATCTTTTCCTGAATAGTAAAGAAAAAAATATTGAAAAAATAACTGCTGAATTATATGTGCCAAATCGAATTGAGAAATTTTCAGTAAAATATTATGATGAAAAGGGTATACTACTTTCTGAAAAGATTTCTTCTCGTCAAGAAAAAATTGAATTAAAGGTAAACACGACCGAAAACAATTATTATGTGATTTCTGATAGAAAAGACAAAAAGGACCAAATAAAAGTATTTGTCTTTCACAAAGAAGAAGAAAAAGAAAAGGAATTGAATGAAGAATGAAAAAAGAAAAACAAATCATATATTGTTGGAATTGTGGCACAAAGAATCAAAAAGAAAACAAAAAATGCAAGAAATGCAAAGTTTTGTTAAAACAAAAAGAACATCCAATTATCAAATGGTTATTTGGTGAAACGAAAGAGGAAGTAAAAAGTTCTATCATAGGGAGAATAACAGATTTATTAAGTCGCTTTTTTCGCCTCCATTTATATGGTGCTTCCATGGGACTTGCCTTGATTTTCACAGGTTTTGCGATTGCGAATCATTATCAAGCTACAGAAAAAATAGAAACAACAGAAGAACAATATCGGATTCAAAAGGAAGAGAAAAAAGACGAACTGGAAAAAGAAGAAGCAAGCAAAGAAACCATTAAAGAAACAACGACGGATGAGAAAACAAAAGAAGAAAAAAAGCCAGCTACCCAAAAAGAACCTTCTAAAACGAAAAAACTTGCCTGTGAAAGTGGATATACATTAACGAATGGTTCTTGTATAAAGAAAGAACAAATTCAAGGAACGCCAGTTTGTCCCTCAAGATACATGTTAAGAGAAGATGTTTGTATGATTCATTATGCAAAGATTTCTACAGGAAGTTATTGTGTGCAATCTGCTGCAGAATATCAGAGCTATTATGGAAGTGCGCTTCAAAATTATCAGGGTGAGTTTACTGCCCAAAAAACAGTCTATAATGGTAGGGATATGTGTGATTATAGTTGGTGTACAAAATATGAAAACAATTCTTGTGTGGATCGTATGGGAGTGACTGCACTTATGGCAGAAAATCTATCTTGTCCTCAAGGAACATCTCCACTCGCAGGAACGAATTATTGCACAGATGGAACTTTTAAAGAACCGACTTATCAGTGTGAAAGTGGCTATGAGCAAAATGGAAAATATTGTGTGAAGACAAGCGTTAAAAAGCCAATAGAAAAATAAAAAGAGCAAAAGCGCTCTTTTGGAAATGCTTGTAAGAACATACAAGCAAAATCTATCAAAAAGAGGAACAAAACAACCATCGCTTTTGGTTCCTCTTTAGTAGTGTATGAAAAAAGTCATTAAGTATGCATAAAATTTATTTGTTAGATGAAAAGATATTGTGTATAATAAGAATAAAGATTAGGTGATGGAAGAAATGGAACGTTTTGAATTGAAAAAAAATTATCAACAGTTAGCAAATGAAATCGAACAATTATGGAGGTCACTTTGACTGCAACCAAAAAGAACGAACCATTCAAGAATTAGAACACCAAATAAGTGCACCTGATTTTTGGAATCAAGATCGAAAAGAAACGGATAGTGTTATCACGAAGCTTTCTACTTTAAAAGAAGAACTAAAACCTTTAAAAGAGCTAAAAGAAGCCGTGGATACAAATTTGGAACTCATCCAATTATTAGAAATAGAAACGGATGAAGCAACGGAACAAGTATTGGAAGAAGAGTATACAACTTTATCGAAGCAATTAGAAACAGAGAGTATTCATCTGTTACTGAATGGCCCCTATGATGCAAATGCTTGTATTTTGGAAGTTCATGCCGGCGCTGGTGGTACAGAGGCTTGTGATTGGGCTGAAATGCTTTATCGAATGTATCTAAGGTATCTAGAAAAAACCAATCGAAAGGTTACACTTTTGGATTTTCAAAAAGGAGAAGAAGCGGGAATTAAAAGTGCTACAATTCGAGTAGAGGGAAACTATGCATATGGTTACTTAAAAGGAGAAAAAGGTGTTCATAGACTCGTTCGATTATCTCCTTTTGATTCTTCGAATCGCCGTCATACATCTTTTGCATCTATTGATGTAACGCCAGAAATTGATGATACAATTACGGTGGATATTGATGAAAAAGATTTAAAAATTGACGTGTATCGCTCTACTGGAGCTGGAGGACAAGGCGTCAATACGACAGATAGTGCAGTTCGCATTACCCATTTACCAACCAAGATTGTTGTGACTTGCCAAAATGAGAGAAGTCAAATTCAAAATAAAGAACAAGCATTAAAAATGCTAAAAAGTAAATTATATGTAATAGAACAACAAAAAAGAGAAGCAGAGATGGCTTCTATCAAAGGCGTGCAACAGAATATTGAATTTGGTTCACAGATTCGAAGTTATGTGATGCATCCTTATTCGATGGTCAAAGATCATCGGACGAATTATGAAACAAGTAATGTAAATGCAGTACTTGATGGGGAGTTGGAGGAGTTTATTGAAAGCTATTTGAAAGGAGCAAAATAAAATGGGGTTATTTTCAAAACGAAAACTGGATGATATCTTTAATGATATTTATAAAAAAACAAGAATTAAACGCTACTTTTATTTGATTATTGGTTGCTTTTTCGTAGCGGTTGCTTTTAATTTGTTTTATGCTCCTAATGATTTAGTTGTCGGTGGCGTGAGTGGTATTTCTCTTATCATCAATGAGTTTTTTGGCTTGGACCCCTCGATATTTATTCTAATTTTATCTTTAATTTTACTGGTCATTTCTTATTTCTTTTTAGGAGCTGAAAAAACAAAAGATACGATTCTTGGAACGCTTTTGTTCCCCATTTTTGTCAAACTCACTTCTCATATTGCTGTTTATATTGATTTAGATGCGAGTGAAATGTTACTTGCTGCCATCTTTGGGGGGCTTTTAAATGGCTTTGGTGCTGGTTTAATTTTTAAAGCAGGTTTTACCACTGGTGGAACAGATATTTTAAATCAAATTGTGGCAAAATATGGAAAAGTAAGTCTTGGAAA
>CANQOD010000117.1 GCA_947625395.1 uncultured Bacilli bacterium | reverse complement strand
TTCTTTTGAACGATTTCCCTCATTTTTTCTTTCTTTGATATCGTTTATTTTAAATATTTGTTGTTTTTCATTTTTTTGTAGGACAAGTTTTTAGGTATTCTATTTACTTGTTATCTAGGTGTTAAAACTTGGCGGAACGAAACGCGGATACCCACACTACCACCTTCACCAGCACTATTAAACGTAAAAACACCGGCGCCAGTAGTGAAGTTATGGACACCACCACGAATCATCCATGAATACGTCACATTTATCATGACTGCATAATCATCGTACCATCTAGCAACTTCATCTAAGGCATGGCCTTTGCAGAGATTTCCGTTGCATGCCATTTTTGTGTCCTTACTTGCATAAAGGTCATAATATTTTGCATCAGGCCAAGAACGACCTGCAAAATGAGAACCGTCTGTTAAAGTACCATCATATCCTGAGTTGTTTTCTTTTGTATTTCCTGACATTTTATTGAATATGCCCATCGTGTATTCCCAAGCACCTCCATTGATATCATAGATTCCTGTGATATTGCCGGTACTTGATGCTCCTGCTCCAGCATAGCCTTTACCTCCGCCTTGGTCAACCATTATATCATAAGTGTTTCCACAAGCTGAAGTAGTTACTCCATTTGGTAATCCTGACGAACAGCCTGTCATATATCCATTATAGGTATTCATATATATTTCTCTATTGGTTCCACTATACAATTTATTCCCATACTTTCCATACTTACTTTGCGTAAGATAACTCATTAATGCCCATTCTATATTCTTTGCTGCATGACTATCATAAGTAGCATCAAAGCCAAACCCATTATTTGATTCTATCATCCTCCTAGAAACTAAATCTAATGTTGATACACGAATTCCTCGCCAACTATACACATTGGGCTTGATAATTACTCGATTTGACTGTACATCATCTACTTGTGCATCAGCTTCAGTCTTTACTCCTGTTGTTTGTCCATCCCCACTACTGTAGCCAGTTT
Organism: uncultured Bacilli bacterium; assembly: GCA_947625395.1. Taxonomy (GTDB): domain Bacteria; phylum Bacillota_I; class Bacilli_A; order RF39; family UBA660; genus CANQVB01. The sequence continues at coordinate 2,443 of CANQOD010000117.1, read as the reverse complement.
CAAACTTTCCAATCCATATTCCTGAAAGTTCCTCATCTCCAAATGTGAAGCCAGGTGGTGTATACCAGTTCTTTGCATATTTTCCTGTATATTGGGCACTCCCTTTGGTATCTTTATCTTCTACTCCAATAAACTTGATATCAATCTCTCCAGGTAATAATTGACTTGGTTCGTCTGTTCTTCCCTCTTCTTTCTTTCCATAGTAATGTTCTCCATCTTCTGATTTTATGGTGTAACTATATCTTGGTATCCATACCCACATCTGTAAGATATCTGTCATTTTGACTTCTTCCCCTGGATTCATTCCTTGATAGGTTGCTCTTGTTCCTGAAGTCACTGTTACTGCATTCGCCCACTCTTGTTTGTCATAGTTGTACCAAGCTTCTGTAACATTGGCCTTTTCCCATCTCTTCTCTATTTCATCATACACAACAGGTATCATATTGTCGGCAAGGACTGGTGCATTGGGATAGTTCAGTTGATTGGCATCAACGGCCACTTTACTTTGATAACTCTTTTCTTGTTCACTATTTGGTGTATCTTTATCTAACCAAATTCTTAATTCATATGTGATTGTTTCTCCAATTCCTATCATTTTATTTTGATAAAACTGTTTTAATTCTCCTATTCTTCCCTCTTGTTGACTTCCATCATCACCTTTCAGTTCATACTTTAAATAGTATGTATTCACCATTTCTTTTTCTCCTATAGGTCCCTCTTCTATTAAATATAACTTATAATAAGCTTCCATTGTTCCTGTATTCGTAATGGTAAATCGATAGGGGTCTGTCTTTTTTCCTTGTTTATCAGTCATCGTCCCTCTTGCATCTTCTCGGATGTACTCTCCATCTTTCAGTTTTACTTCCAAAGTCTTTGTAGTCATGGAAATACTTTGGTTTCCCTCTACTAATACAGAAAACAGAGCATAACTCGTACCTAAAAAAAGAGCGATACCAAAAAGAATCAAAACACTCATGATGATAAGCATTCTCTTTACATGTTTCGTTTCTTCTTTTTGATTCATCGTTCTTTTATACTTATTCACTCATGACACCTTCATTCTGATGTCATTATATCTTCTAAAACTACCCCCCCCCGATTTATTCTATTTCGGCATACATTTTTCCATCAAAAAAAGCCATCAAAAAAGAAGATTTTCATCGCTTACTCATCTTCTTTTTCTTGAATAATAAATAGACTCTACAAAAAACGTTTTCCTTTGTAGTCTAGGACTTGGCGGAACGAAATGTTGATACTCACACTACCACCCTCGCCAGCGTTGTTGAATGTGAAAACACCGGCGTTAGTAGTGTTGTTATGGTTGCCACTACGAATCGACCATGGATACGTCACAGTCACCATATTCGTTAAATCACCGTTTATTTTTTTGTCTATTTATCATTAGTTTACCATAAAATTCAATTTACAGTATCAATTTTACTGTATTTAATTATTGGTAATTTTCTGCCTTAACTTCCATAAAGCTTTTTGGATGTTTACAAACAGGGCAAACTTCCAAAGCATCTTTTCCCACATAAACATGTCCACAATTACGGCAAATCCAAATTTTATCCCCATCTTTGTGGAAAACTTTATCATCTTTTACATTCTGTAGTAAACGAAGATATCTTTCTTCATGTTCTTTTTCAATCTTCCCTACTTCTTCAAATAAATAAGCGATACGATTAAATCCTTCTTTGCGAGCTGTCTCAGCAAATTCCTTATACATTTCTGTCCATTCATAGTTTTCTCCATTTGCAGCATCTTGTAAATTGGTCATTGTATCAGGAATATCCCCATCATGAAGTTCTTTGAACCATAATTTTGCATGCTCCTTTTCGTTATTTGCAGTTTCTTCAAAAATGGCAGCGATTTGCTCATAACCATCTTTCTTTGCTTTTGAAGCATAATAAGTATACTTGTTTCTTGCCTGACTTTCTCCTGCAAAAGCAGTCATTAAATTTTGTTCTGTTTGTGTTCCTTTTAAATTTTCCATTTTCTCATTCCTTTCTTTCAATTACTTCTATCTCTGAAGGATTTCCTTCAATCATAGATGGATTTTTTAAATAGTCTCTATGTAAGTAAGCCTTTGCAACTGGACTATTCGGATACATGAAAAATAAATCATATACTTGCTTAACTTCCATATTTTCGTGACTACATCTTATTCTAGCACGCTTGTCTAATTTCGACAAGTTATTCATTCTATTTTTTGTTTCTTCACTTTGTTTTTGGATGGCCATTAAAGGTTGTCCGCCACCACCTACACAACCATTTTCACAGTTCATCACTTCAACAAAATCGTAAAGCACTTCGCCTTGTTCTAACGCTTCTAAAATAGGAATGACATCCTGTAATCCCCAAATAGAAGCCACTTTAAGAGTTCCTTTACTCGTTTTCACTTCCAAAACTCGTTTTCTTTCTGTGTCTTCTAGTGTTTTCA
>CANQOD010000116.1 GCA_947625395.1 uncultured Bacilli bacterium | reverse complement strand
AGGGTGTCATGAATGAAAGAAAGAAGAAAGTTTGAAAAAAGTTATCTGATTGTGCTTGGCATCATCAGTCTTTTTTTGCTTGTAGGATATTCAAGTTATGCCCTGTTCACAGTCAAAAAAGAAAATAAAGAGGCCATCCGTATTGTGACAGGAACTCTAACGGGAACACTCACTTCAGAAGATAGTGCTTTTCAAGAAAACAAGATTACAGTGGATGTGAATACCAAGAAAGAGATTACAATCACACTTACGAATAATAATGGTAGAGATGCAAAACTGAACTTTTATTATGTTGATAATGTAGGAGAAAAGGTCGTTATTGGTTATACTTCAAAAAGTAATGATGTACCACCTACTCAAGAAGGAATTGTATTAGAAAAAGAAGGAAGTAAAAGTTATACAATCAAGATAAGAAATGAAGGAACAGAGAGTGTAACAATTGAGTTTGGAAGTGATGGAGGGTTACCTAATAAGGAATTAACTTTTAAAGAGAACAGAAAATGTATAGGAATTTATCAAGAAAGAGATAGTAGTGGTGCGAATATGCCAGTGCTTGCGGATAATATGATACCAGTTGTGTATGATGTGGCTGATAAGCGATGGGAGAAAGCAGATATCACAAGTGAATGGTATAACTATGACAAACAAGAATGGGCGAATGCCGTGACAGTGACTTCAACCAGTCGAAGTGGCTATCAACAAGCGAAAGCAGGAGTAGAAGTGAAGATGGATGATATCTTACAGATGTGGGTATGGATACCGAGATACAGTTACACGATTAAAAGTGAAGATGGAACACATTATTATGGAAAGAAAGAAGTAGGAAGAGCAGATAATCCAAGTCAAGCATTACCTGGAGAAATCGATGTGAAGTTTATTAATGTTAATTCAAAAGATACAAATGGAAGTGCACAGTATACAGGAGGAACAGCTACAAATTGGTATACGCCACCCGGATTTACATTTGGAGGAAAAGAACTACCTGGGATATGGATCGGTAAATTTGAAACAGGAAGTATCAACAATACAAGCCCTGGTGATGTGACAACAGATAATTTATCAGTGATTAAACCGAATATAACTAGTTGGAGACATATTCGAGCGTCTACTGTAGAATTAGTTGCGATGGGAGTTACAAATATTGAGAATATGTATGGTTTTGATCAAAATAGTTATGATGCCCATGCAACTAAAAATACAGAATGGGCATTAATCTGTTATCTCACGCAAAGTAAGTATGGTAAATATGGGAATCCTTTATATAGTGGAGCCAATAAACAAGTTTATATGAATAACATGGGATATATGACAGGCTGTTCTAGTGGTTTACCAAGTGGAGACAGTGTTTCTTCTTGTGGAAATGCTTATGACGTAATGATTGACCGAGGTAGTGGTCAAGGCTATGCTGGAGGAGGCGCATCCAGTACCGGAAACATCTATGGTATTTATGATATCAATGGAGGAGCCTATGAATATGTAATGGGAAATTTGGCGGAAGGTGGAAATAGACGTTCTGGGGCTAATGAATCAAGAAATTCAGGTTACATAGGAAAATTAATGGATGGAAGTCAGTTTACAACGAATGCACGAGTATGGCAAGAAGATAAATATTATGATTATTATAATACAGCAGTTGAGACAACAGCATGTAATGGAACACAATGTAAAGGCCATGCTTTAAATGAACTTGCTGGTTGGTATGGTGATTCTGCAATTATGGTTACTGCGCCTTATGCTTGGGGGCATCGAGGTGGTGGTGTTTTAATTTCTTCACGAGCAGGTACTTTTTCATATGAACACTTTGATGGTGCTGGGGATGCTACTTTTTCCTTCCGCCAAGTCCTCACCCCAATGTAAAAAAACACTTTTCTTATTTTAAGTGTTTTTTCTTTTCGTAATAGGAATTTCAAAATAGAAAGTACTTCCTTTATTTTTCTTGCTTTCGACACCATATCTAAAATGATGATGTTCTAAAATATTTTTTACGATGGCTAAACCAAGACCAGTACCATAATAGTTTCGCTGATGATTTTTCTTATTTTTATAGTATTTATCCCAAATATGAGCAAGTTCTTCTTCTTTAATTCCTTTTCCTGTATCTTTAATTTCCACTCGATATTGATTCGAATTTTCCAGCACATGAATCATTATTTTTTTATCTTTTCCAGTATAATTAATCGCATTATTAATTAAATTGTAAATGACTTGTTCTAATTTCTTTTTATCAGCTTGGATGAGAGCTTGCTTTGGATGTTGGAAAGTAAAACAGTAGCCTTCTTGCTGTTTTAAAATATCATAACGAGTAAGAATGGTATTCATCATTGCGACTAAATCAAATTCTTCCACTGTCAGTGTTTCCACATTGGCTTCTTCTTTTGAAAGCGCTAAAATATCGTTCACTAAGATTGTTAAACGGTCGACTTCTTCAATAATCGTATTTAAACTCTGCTCTCGTTTTTCTTTATTTTTATAATGTAAGTCTCTCACCATTTCCGCATAAGCTTTGATTAAAGTCAGGGGCGTTTTTAAATCATGGGATACATTTGCCATCAAATCGCGTCTTAACTCTTCTGTTTTCGCAAGCTCTTCTTTCATCTCATTTAAAGAGGAGACTAATTCGTTCAACTCATCTAAATCTTCTTCGGTTTCAAAGCTTGTGTGAAAGGCTCCATTCGCAATTTTTTTCGAAATTTTGGAAATTTTTACAATGGGATTAGAAATATGTTTAGAGATAAAATAGGCGATTAAAAAGCTGAATAAAAAGACACCAATTGTTACGTAAAACAGTTGATGCGCTAAAATGTTCGCTGTTTTGTTAAGGGGCTCTAGAGAAGTCGATAAGAACATATAAGTATCTATTCCTAATTTTTTTCCATAAATGAGGACTTTGTTTTTAAAGCGACTATTTTTAAAAATGGTGATTTTTTCTTTTTCCTCGTTAGAAAGGAATCTTGCTTTGACATTGGTCGTAGGAATATAACAATTGCCTACTTGATAAAGCGCATATTGACTACTGACTAATTCAATGCACACATCTTGTTCATAGGAAATTTTTTCCACTTCTTCTTGTGACAAGTTTTCATTTTTTAATAAACTTGCAATTTTTTTACTTTCTTGAATTTTACTCCATTCATAATAACGATCTAACAAAACGACTTGAAACAACCATAAAAAAGAGAGAATAATGACCGAAAAAAGCATTAAATATTTCCAAATTTGAAACGCTAAGCTATTTCTTTTCAACTTCCACATATTTATAACCAACACCTCGTACTGTTTGAATATTATTCCGATATTTTCCTAAGTGACTTCTTAACATTTTGATATGTGTATCCACCGTTCTATCGTCTCCATAAAAAGAGAATCCCCAAATTTTATTTAAAAGTTGTTCTCTTGAAATGGCAATGTTTTTATTCTGAATGAAGTAAGTTAAAAGCTCAAATTCTTTGGGAGTAAGTGCCAGTTCTTTTGTTCCAATTCTTGCTTCATGAGATAAAAAATCAACGGTTAAATCTTGATAGATATAGC
>CANQOD010000115.1 GCA_947625395.1 uncultured Bacilli bacterium | reverse complement strand
TTTACCATAAATTTTAAAAAATTTCGATATATTTCATACAATAATGTAATAGAGTGTTAACTAAAATTCGATTTTTCGAGCTATAATCGGCATAATTTCTAGTGTTCTTGCACGATTTTATGGTCATTTTGCCTTACAATTTAAAATTATTTAATTGTCGTCAATAGACAAAAATATTTTACATTTTACAGGGTTATCGAACTTCAACTTGATCATTCTAAACCTTTCAAAAAAACATATACTTATCTTAGGTGGTACGAAATGACCCTATATTCGTATAAAAATGCTGTGACAAATACAGTGGATTTTGTCAATGAAGTCATGAATCAAAAGTTGATTGACGGATTTGTTTTACACATTACAATGACCAAAGACAACAAAGTCATTGGCTTTATCCCCTCTACTTCTCCTTTTAAAGTCGAAGTTTTACAAGCAAGTCCATTGAAAGATTTAGAAGACACAAAAGTAGAAGAATTAGAAACTGTCTTAAAAAAACTCAATCGCTATTCTAAAAAACTAATGATTTACGTCGTTCCCTTACTAACACCACAACTATCAGAAGAAACTTTACAAGAAATCAATGAACGAAACTGGTATTATATTGAAACAATCAAAAATATTCTTCTTCCCTATCAAGACTTACAAATAGAACTTTCATCAAGTAGTCGTAATTTAGTCACTTATATGCAACAACAAATTAATTTTCTAAGCATTGGAAGAAATATTTCTCTCCTTGACTTAAATTATCAAGAAGCTTCTTTCTTTATTCTTCCTTCTACAATGTTAGATGAAACAATTATCCGTCAAGAGTTAGAAAGAAAGCAAAGAATCATTATCGAAGCAATCACAGTCGATGATTTAGTTCTTCTGCATCGTTTTTTTGAACAAAATGGCAAAACTGTCAACAAAGATTTATTTTTAAAACTCGATTATATCGTTTCCTGTCCAACTCTTTTCCAAAGCATTTTTGAACCTAAAGGTCTGTTTAACTAGGAATTTCTTTTTGATTTTCCTTTTTATATTTATTAACAATATCATTGAGCTCTAGCATCTTCTCATCTAATTGTTGAATCATTAATGAATATTCATACAACTTTTCTTCCACTTCTTTTGGAATAATCTCTTTAAATTTATAAGAAATCTTATGGTCCAAGCTTGCCCAAAAGTCCATCGCAATGGTTCGAATTTGAATTTCACAATCCATATATTCGACACCATCTTGTAAATAAATCGGTACAAGAACCAATAAGTGATAACTAGAATAACCCGTCTTCTTCGGATGAGCAATATAGTCCTTTCTTTCCTTAATAATCAAATTGCTTGACTTAGATAGAATAGAAACTAAGTCATAAACATCCGTCAAAAAGGAACAAACAATACGAACTCCGACCACGTCATCAATATGTCTTAAAATATTGCTGGCCGTATATTCATATCCTTTTCTAGCTAATTTTTCTTGAATACTCTTTTCTGATTTCATTCTGACTTTACTATGCTCAACAGGATTATAACCATGTTGATACGTAAATTCTTGTAACAAAACATCGATTTCTGTTTCAATCATCTTCTGTGCAAATTCATATTTCATTAACAGTTGACTGATTTTCAACTCTTCTTCTGTTTTCATCATTTCCCTCTTTTCCTTGATTAAAAAAGAAGTAGCTGTTGACTACTTCTTCTGATGCTTCTTTTCAAAGTACGCTCATTATAACATAAAAGCGATTTTTTGTCAAATAGAAACATATACTTTAGTAGGTGATTGGATGGATGGATTTGTATTCTCCCTCATGAGTCAATTCGGTTACTTCGGCATGTTTCTTGGCATGGTTTTAGAAGCTGTTATCATTATTATACCAAGTGAATTTATCTTAGCCACCGCTGGTATCTTAGCCGGAAAAGGAATTTTTTCTTTTTGGATGGCCTTTTTTACCGGACTGTTAGGAAGTGTTTTCTGTGCCATTGTTCTTTACGGCATGGGATATTTTGGCGGCAGAACCTTTATTCAAAAATATGGAAAATATTTTTTTATGAAAGAAGAAGATTTAGAAAAATGTGACCATTGGTTCCAAAAATACGGGATGATTTCCTGTTTTATCGGTAGAAATTTTCCCATTATAAGAACCTTAATTTCCATTCCTATCGGGTTGACAAAACAACCATTTTTCAAATTTGTTCTCTACACAACCTTAGGAAGTATTCCCTGGACATTTGCTTTTGTCTACGTTGGTTATGCACTTGGAAATAACTGGGTCTTGTTAAGTGCCTTTACAAAAAAATTGAAAATTCCCATTTTTTTCCTTCTTCTTTTTTTGCTTGCTCGTTTTTTCTATCATCAACTACAAGCTTTCTTAAAGGCTAGAAAAAAAGTCCCTTTTTAAAGCGACTTAGTTCTGTTTTTTAAAGTGACTTCTTGGCATGCCACAAATAGGACAGACAAAATCATCACTGATTTCTCCTTGCACACGATAACCACAAACATCGCATACATACGTATTTTCTTCAACAGGTTCCTCAACATAAGTAGGCGCCTTTTTAGGTGCTTTTCCTTGAATGACTTGGTGATAATAATCATAAGTCATCGCATCAAAATCAGTTTGCCTTTCTCCTTTTTTGATTTCAGCGAAGAAACTAATATGACTACCCATATCAACTGTTTCTAAGATGTTTCCAATCATCCAAGCAGACATCTTTTCTTGAATAACAGGCAAGCCATCCACCATTTCAAAGGCAATCTCTTGAAATTTGTCAACGTCCTTACTGCTTTGAAAGCCAAAAATGGAAATCACATTCGGATGCACTTTTGTTGAAAGAACGGAGAGTGCAAAGTTTTTAGATTGTAAGAGCTGTTTCGTTGTTTCGTTTTCCTTATTCAAATGAAAACAGATTTTAACTGGTTCACTTGTTACTTGAGTCGCTGTATTTAAAATACAACCATACTTTTTCCCCTCTTCAGAAACAGTCGTTAAAAGATACATTCCATAACTCATTGCTTGTAGTGCTTTCTTATCCATTACATCACCAATCCACCATCAACCGAAATGACCGCACCATTTGTATACGTAGACTCATCACTAGCTAAATACACATAAATTCCAGCTAATTCCCTCGGTTCAGCCATACGACCTAGCGGAATCATTCTTGTCAAGCCTGCTAGCATTGCATCCGTAACATTTTCTTTGACCATATCTGTTCCCACAACACCAGGAGCCACTGCATTGACCCGAATATTACTGTGAGCAAGTTCTTTGGCACAAGCTTTGGTAAGGCCAATGACACCTGCTTTAGCACAAGAATAAGCAGGTTGATTGGGAGAACCATAAAGTCCCACCATAGAAGAGGTATTAATAATGCTACCACTTTTTTGAGTGACCATAATCTTTGCAACTTCTCGTGTCATTCGCATAACACCATAAACATCAATTTGCATCATTTCTTGAAATTCTTCATCCGTCACTTCTAAAATGGACTTCGTTGCAGTCGTACCCGCATTATTGACTAAAATATCAATTCTTCCATAAGTTTGATAGATAGAATCGACCACTTCTTTGACCTGTGTTCCATCTTGAAGTGCAATTCCTCTGCCCTCTATAGTGGCGTTTGGATATTTTGCTTTTAATTCTTGCACTGCCTTATCCGCAGTTTCTTGTCGACTTCCACCTACAATGACAGTCGCCCC
>CANQOD010000114.1 GCA_947625395.1 uncultured Bacilli bacterium | reverse complement strand
TGCTGCAGCTACGGGCCTTATTGCCGCAAGAGATATTTTAAATCGAGAACAGAAAAGCTAAGAAAGGAAAAGAAAGAGATGGAAATTCGAAGAGCCAAACAAGAAGATACAAAAATTTTAGATGATTTTCTAACAGCACTCATTCAAGATGAAAGACAATATGATGCAAGCATTTGTCCTGATTTTGCCGTAGAGCATTTTTATGAACACGTTGTGAATGACGCCACGAAATGTCTGCTTGTTGCTTTGAAAGAACAGGAAATTGTCGGTTATCTATATGGGTATCTTATCGAAAAGGATGCAACGCTTTTAACCAATAGTATTCTTTTAGATGCACTTTATGTAGTTCCACATTTTAGAAAACAAGGGATTGCCAAAAGGCTATTTCACTCTTTCAAAGAATGGGCGAAAGAACAAAATGCTTCACAGATAGAAGTCCATGTTTGGAAACAAAATAAAGTTGCCAAACTATTCTATCATCTTGAGGGATTTGAACCTGTGAAAGAAACGATGATATGTCAAATAAAAGAGGAGTAAAGAGGGGATTTTAATGCATAAAAACAAAAAGAAAATTTTGATTATAGGAAGCATTGTCTTGGCTTTCGTCTTCATTGTGATACTTACTTTTACGTGTTGTTTTTTGACTTTTCAACTTCAGCTAAAAGGAAAGAAAAAAATAACACTTGAAGTCTTTGAAAAATATCAAGAAAAAGGCGCAACTGCCCAAGTTTTTGGACAACCAGTTTCTAAAATTCGCATCACAGGAAAAGTAAACACCAACAAAATTGGCACGTATCAAAAAAGCTATTACAGTACATTTCTTTTCTTCCAAAAGAAAAAAACAAGAACGATTCAAGTCGTTGATACAAAAGCGCCAACAATCCAGTTAAAAGGTGCAGAAGAAGTAACCATCTATGTTTCGAGTGAATATCAGGATGAGGGCGTAGAGGTGACGGACAATTATGATAAGAATCTTGAAGCAAAAGTGAAAGTGACTTCTAATTTAGAAAAAGAGAAAGTAGGGACGTATCAAATTCAATATGAAGTAGAAGATTCATCGAAAAATAAGGCGACAGTGACGAGAACTGTTAAAGTCGTTGAAAAGCCAGCACCTGCTGTTCAAGAAGCGACTGCGGTTGGAACTTATGTGCGTGGAATTTTAATTGTGAATAAACAATATCATTTGCCAGCCAACTATAATCCAGGTGTCAGTGGAATTGCGCGTCAAGCCCTTACAAATTTACAAAATGCTGCAGCGAGTGTTGGACATAGTATGCCACTCATTTCTGGATTTCGGTCTTACGCGACACAACAGACACTATACAATAACTATGTTGCCCGTGATGGAGAAGCTTTGGCCAATACTTATTCTGCGAAGCCAGGGCAATCAGAACATCAAACAGGCTTGGCTTTTGATGTTGGCGCCATTGATGATAACTATGGTGAAACAGCAGCTGGCCAATGGCTTAGTCAAAATGCGCATCTTTATGGTTTTATCATTCGCTATTTAAAAGGAAAAGAAAATATTACTGGTTATCAATATGAACCATGGCATATTCGTTATGTTGGCGTAGAAGTTGCCACAGAAATTTACCAGCGTGGAATTACTTTAGAAGAGTATTTAGGCGTTGCACCATAGATGTTTTTCATCTATCAACAGAAAGGAAGAGGAAATATGAATGAAATTCAAGTGACTTTACAGACATTAGAAGATGCACTTAGTCATTATCATCCGGAAGTCTTATCACCAGAATTGGATGATTACTTAAGCACACAGGTACGTTTGCTTGCTACAAAACAAGTACAGTTAAACGTGCATGGGCTATCCAAACCTAAAGAGCAAGAAAAATTTCAAGAAGTTGTGCATCATTATTATGAAAGAAAAACAACTGTGCTTTTGAAAAAAGACTCTTCACGAGATATTCGACGCATTGTTTTGCTTTTTTTAGGAATTTTCTTCATTGTGCTTGCTTCTGTTTTGAACTTTGTTCTACAAGAAGTCATTTTAATCGCAGGATGGGTAGCTATTTGGGAAATGGTTTCTGATTTATTGTTTACCGAAAAAGTAAGACAAGATGAAATCAAAATCACAAAGCAATTGGCAACTTGTGAAATATTGTTTGATGCCAAAAAGTCTTCTCTCACTTCTTGATGAGAAGTTTTCTTTTTGGTATAAAATGTCTTTTTTATCAAATTCTAAAAATGGTGATAGGATGAAAAAGTCTATTTGGCAAAAAACAATTGAACCACTCAAAATAAAAAAAATTCCTCTTCCACAGAGGACAGATATTTGTATTATCGGTGGTGGAATTACAGGGCTTTCTACAGCTTATTTTTTAAGAAATGCAAACAAGCAGATAACATTATTAGAAAAGGGAAAACTCTTTCAAGGAATTACAGCAAAAACGACTGCAAAAATTAGCTTTTTACAGCAAAATATCTATCAGAAACTACAAGAACAGAGTGGACTTTCTGTCAGTTATCGGTATTATCTTTCTCAAAAAGAAGCCATTGCTTTGATAAAAGAAATGGTAGTTACCCATCAAATTTCCTGTGATTTTCAAAAAGTTCCCTCTTATTTATTTGCTGAGCAACAGGAAAATAAAGAAAAAGTAAGGAAAGAGATGCAACTTCTTGAAAACTTTGGAGAAAAGGTAGAAGCAATAAAAGATGAAAGAGTCGCCGCTTGTTTCCGAGTCAAAAACACGTATCTTTTTCATCCATTGAAATACTTAACAGCGCTAGTTAAAATCATTCAAAAGAAAGTTTCTTTATTGGAAGATACGCTTGTCTTTCAAGTGACTCCTTTCGAAGAGGGTGGTTATCAAGTTCGAACCAATCAAGGAACGATGATTGCCTCTCAAGTTATTTTTGCTTGTCATTATCCTTTTTTTATTTTTCCCAATCTGCTTCCTTTAAAAACGTATTTAAAAAGGGAATCTGTTTTTGTCGCTCCTTGGCAAGAAAAAGAAAGTTATACGGCTATCAATGTGGATAAAAATCTTTCCTCTATCCGTTTTGATGGAAATCAAATTTTATATGGTTGTAGTGAACATCTTCTTACAGATTTAAGTACAGAAGAAAAAGCATTTGAAAAAGGAAAAGAAGCGTTTGAACAACGGTTTCATCAAAAAGCACAAGCCGGATTTATCAATCAGGATATTTATAGTCATGATTCTTTGCCTTTGATTGGAAGATGTAAAGAAAAAGAGGACCTTTTTATCGCAACTGCTTACCAAGCTTGGGGCATGACCAATGGAACTTTAGCAGGCAAAATCATCAGTGATTTGATTTTAAAAGGAGAAAGTCCTTATCAAGAACTCTTTTCACCAAGAAGAAAAAATCTTTCTCTTTGGATTGCTTCTTTGTTTGGAAGTATTCCTTATCTAAAAGGATATTGTGCTCCGCTTTTTTCAAAAGAAAAAGTCAATCGAGTCAAAATAAAAGGGAAACTGTATGCAGTTAGAGTGGATGAACAAGGAAAACGACATTATATTGAACCGAAATGTCCTCATATGAAATGTTCATTGCTTTGGAATGCTGTTGATGAAACATGGGATTGTCCTTGTCATGGCTCGCGATTTGATGAGAATGGAAAACTCCTTTTTGGACCGAGCCATCGAAATATTGGTATCGCAAATTCATTAGAGTCATGAGAAGACTCTTTTTCTTTGTTTCTTTCTCTGATTCATGATAAACTAGACATGGAAAGAGGT
>CANQOD010000113.1 GCA_947625395.1 uncultured Bacilli bacterium | reverse complement strand
CATCAAATTCCACAAGATGAAACCTTACAATTGAACTTTTATGGTGATTATGATTTAGATACCAATACTTTAAAAGATCAAGACCCAGAACTGAATAAGAAGAAACATCAACTTTTAAAAACCATTTCTTATGGCCTCTATCAAAAGGAAAAATACGATCAAATTGTTCTTCAAAATATGACAGCAACAAGTCACTTGCAAAATCAATATTTTGAAAAGAATGAAGAAGTTCCAGTTCACTTTACTGTTGCTGGCTTAGAAGAGGACTTTCCTCTTTCCGTTGATAAAGTGGTCATCAAAAATCAAGTTTATGATGTGCAACAAGGCGAAGAAGATTCTTTCGTTGTTATGAAAGGATTTACCAGTGCTGGTGTCAAAGAAATTGAGATTCAAGAAATCATTTTCGACAATGGAAAAAGAGTGTCTTTAAAAGCACCTGCTTCTGTTCAAATTGAAGTATTAAAAGATCCGATTCGAGTAGAAGACTTTAAATATCATATTGAACAACAAAAGATGACGCTTCACTTTGCCCTAAAAGACGTAGATAAATCTGTCATGGGTGCTTTAAAAGAAAATGTCACGATTAAGATTTTCAACGAAGACAATGAAGCACTCAAGTCGATTCCTTATCAAGAAGAAGTCACGCTTCCATTAGAAGCAGACCAAGTGCGTTATTATGTACACTTGTATGCGAATTATGACCGTGATATTCGTCAAAATGATGGCTGCAATGCCATTGAAAATGAAAAACTTTTAGATGAAGTTATTTCCCTTGACCAAAACTATATTGAAATCAAAGACATCTTGGATGTAGCACTTTATAAAATTGAAGGGGAGAATACCACCTCCGTCGAAACTGTTCATCTTCGTGATTTACAAGACCATTTAGAAGACTATTTTGTAGAAGTTTCTTTCAAAAATATGCCTTCTATCCGGAGTAAAATCAAAAAAGTTGTATCTTCAGATGGCTTGTTAGTTCTTGTTCTTGATTATCAATATGTGACTAAAGAAAATGACAAGGAAGCAACGGATTTAAGAATTGAATTTGGTCATCTTCAAGAAGACGCTGCAAACAATGAAAATCATCCGCAGACGTTTGAAGATTTTGTCAATCAAATCAAAGCCCAACCGGATGGACATTTCGTCTTAAAAAATGATTTAGATGCAAGTCGTTATGAAACGGATGACTTATCCATGTTAGGACTTGAATTTACTGGAACTTTAGATGGAAATGGGCATACAATTAAAAATTTAACAAAACCACTGTTTGAAAGCTTAAATCATGCAACGGTTCAAAACATCAAGTTTTCTATCGTAAAGCTACCAAGTAGTAATGCCAAAGGTACTTTAGCCAATACAGCAAGTGATACGACTATTCGAAATGTCTTGATTGATGATTTCGTTAAAACAAATAGCGAAAAAGAATCCGGAGTCCTTGTTGGTAAAGTATCCAATCATTCTACCATTGAAGAATGTCGAGTGACGAATTTCACCTTAAGCGTCGGTTGGATGGTGCAACAAGTGGGTGGCTTAGTGGGTGTTTTAGATACTTCCACCGTTCAAAACAGCTATGCCATTGGTAAACTTTCTGCTTCTTGGAACTATGTTTCTAGTTTCATTGGAGAAGTCAAAGGACAATCCACACTGACAAATAACTATACCAAAGTCACTTATTCGAATAGTGATGCGATTGCTTCTTGTGGTTTTGCTTGTGCCTCTTCGAATACACTTGCTCAAAATAATATCAGTTTAAATGAAATGAGTGGGAAAATTACGCATCCATTCATCAGTGGATTCAACAAAAACTCTAAAGGAAATTATTATCTAGAGAGTGAACGTTATCCACTTGATAAAGATGGAGTTATCAATATTACGCAAGACCAAGTTAATACTCCTCTTTTCCAAGAAGCACAGTTTGATGAATCTATTTGGAATCTTCAAGCAATCTCTTATGAAACAACACCAACATTTTTAATTGAAAAACCAAGTGTTATCAATCGAGAAGAAGCAGGAGAAGACTATGATGAAACAAAAGAAACATTATACCAAAATCTTCTTGCCCTTATGCCATTTTATGGAAGTCAAAAAATTGTAAAAAGTGCACTTAATATTGATGAAACACACCTTTTGAGTCAACAAGAAATTATGCACCTTGTTCCTTTAGATGAAACGGGCAATGTGGTCACTTATTTAACAAGTGATCATCCTGACAAAATTAAAAAGATTAAAATTGTTTTTAAAAATCAAGACAAACTTGAGTATGCTGTTCGTTATGACCGTACTTATGATATGGTTGCGTCTTATCGAATCAGTGATTTAAAAATTGATTATACATTTAATCACTATATCATTGATAGCCATTCGCAACTTGTTAACAATTTGACAAACTATCTTGCTACGTTTACGTATCAAGACAACTTAGACCCACTAACAGTTTCTGCAGATAGTCGAATTTATCGTGAATATTATGAAGACGTTACTCGCCATCACTTGAAAGAATTTGTCTATCAATTTTTATCCAATAGTAATTACACCAATATGACGCATGATGAAGCGATTGATAATTACTTAGAAAAAGAAATTAAAAAAGATCAAAAACTCGAAAAAGTTCTTTATGTCTATAATTATTTTAAGCGTTTTTATAGTATTGATATTGATGGCATGATGTTGAATGATTTCCTTTTGTTTCATGCTCAAGGATTTGATAAAAATATGAACATGAACGATATTACGACTGCTTTCTTAGCAAATGAGAAGAATATGGAGTTGAATGCGACAAACGATACTTATGAACGCCTTTTTGCGAAGTATACAAAATTAAGTAACATCACAGATTTCCTTGCTTATTTAGTGCAAGAATTTGGTCATGAAACACCTGCTGAGTGGTATGCGAACCAATTTAAAGGATATTTAGTTGAATTTGGAGTTCCAGATAATCCTGAAATCATGTATACATTGTGGGACCATTTAAGTCATCCGGATAAAAATACGGGTGTAAAATGGTATAACTATACGTTACCAATTGTGACTTTACCTAAAAATGCTGCTTATGTGATTTCAAGTCCAACGCAGTTTATTATAGGAGCACAAAGAACTTATATTGCGCAGCCAGATGACCCAGTTCAACAGAGTGATCTGCAAGCAAGAATTGCAAGTTATGTAGCGAGAATGAAAGATTACTATACGACAGCTTATCGATTATTAGAAGATAAAAAGTATTTTAATAATATTCATACTGTCCAAATTGATAAACGATATACTTATGATGAAAATGGAATTCTTATTTTCCAAAATCCTTATACAACCCAAGAACCATTCCATAAAAACTTCAATGAAGTGATTGGTCAATGGGCTTATAATGATTATAATGCTGCGACTGCGAATGGAGCTTATATTATCTGGCGTGTTGAAGGATTAATGGATGGTCGTTTTGAAGATGGGTATGAATATACTTTCCATACTTGGTCTCATGAAACAGCGCATAATATTGATGCAAGACTTTTCCTCAAGGATAATAGTCGTCGTTTCGATGCTGGAGGAGAAGATTACGCAGATGGTAATTTAACCCAGTCTTTTGGTGATGGTGACATTGTGATGAACTTATCAAGACATCTCAAAGGAACAACTTCAAATATCAGTGCCAACTTAGAACCTGACCGGATTGATAGCCCTGTAGAAATTCATGACTTTTATAAAAAGTTATTTGATACACTTTATATTATGGATTATCTTG
>CANQOD010000112.1 GCA_947625395.1 uncultured Bacilli bacterium | reverse complement strand
AACACTTGTCAAGGGCTTCTAAAACCAATTGGAATTGAAAAATATCGAGATACTTTTAAAATTATTTATACGTGTGAAGCTTGTCATCAAATGCATAAAAACATCGTTGCGAAAGATGATAACATGGATCGCATCATTCAATTGTCTACTTTAGAGTAGATTTTTTTGGAAAGAAAAAAGTGCAGCAAGCACTAATTTTTTGGCTTAAAAAATAAAGAAAAGACAAAGGAGAAAATAATGGCGGCGGTAATTCCTGAAGCAGTTAAATCAAACATTCCCATTAACAGTCCTACAAAACCTGTAGAAGAAGTTCTTCCCAAAGCACCATGGATGAGAGAATGTCCAAAAGAAGTGATTGGAAGCAATGCACCTCCTCCACAATATCGAATCAACAAATCATAGATTCCAAACGTATCTAAAAAAGCGCCAACGACAACAAAGATACTTGTAATATGTCCCGGTGTTAACTTCGTATGGTCCAAAATAAGCTGTGCAATGAAACAAACAATTCCACAAAAAAGAAATGCTCCTACATAAATCATTTTGTCGCCTCCAAACTAACTGCATGTGCAATCGCTAAAATATGTTCTTTTTGAAAAACAGCTGTTGGAGAAAATAATGCGCCAGTTGCAACAAGTAAAACACGATGATAAGTGCCATCTTCAAGGCCTTTTAAAATCGTACTATAATTAACAAGAGCACTACAAACTGGACCACTTCCACCAGCATTGACTTCTTTTTGTTTTTCGTAATCATAAAGCATACAACCACAGTCATTGTAGTTTTTTGATAAATCAATTTGATAAGTTTTTAGCATATATTCTTTTAAAATTTCTTTTCCATAAAGTCCCAAGTCACCCGTTAAAATCAGGTCATAATCGTCAGGTGTTCTTCCCATATCCGTTAAATGTTTATAAATGGTATCTGCAGCACCAGGAGCCATGACTGCACCCATATGAAGTGGATCTGTTTGATCAAAATCAATCATTCTACCAATTGTACCACTTTCCACTTTGATTTTCGATTTTGTAGAAGAAAGATAGCAACACGCTCCTCCAGTAGCTGTAAAAGTAGCAGTTTTGGGTTTAGGTGCTCCATATTCTGTTGGATTTCTAAATTGCTTTTCACTTGATAAATTATGAGAAGAACAAGCAGCAATGCAATTTTTTACTTTTCCACTATCAATAAAAGTAGAACCAATTAAGATGCCTTCAATGGAAGTAGCACAGGCACTATAAATTCCAAGGAATGGTGCATTTAAAAACAATGAGGCATAGCAAGAAGAAGTAATTTGGTTCATTAAATCTCCTGAAATGACCATATCGATATCTTCTTTGTCCAAGTTTTCTTTCTTCAACAACAGTTTTAGACTATCTTCTAGTAAGTGCACCTCCGCTTTTTCCCAGGAATCTTCTCCACAATATAAATCTCGGTAAATTTTGTCAAAATTTTTACGAAGAGGACCATCGGCTTCATAGGGACCACAAACTGTACTATAATTATTGATATATACATTTTTATATTGATGTGTCATATTATCCTCCTATCTCTAATAAATATCGAATCATTCCAAAGAACCAAGCGGATACAACTCCATATAGAATGACAGTTCCCGCAAGTTTGAAAAGATTGCTTCCAACTCCATAAACAGGGCCTTCTTTACGATATTCAATCGCAGCAGAAGTCATGGAATGGGCAAATCCAGTAATGGGAATTAAGAGACCACATCGAGCAAAGCTGACCATTTTGTCAAAGAAACCTAACGCAGTAAATAAAGAAGCAAGAAAAATAAAAGTAACTAACATATATACGGTTGCTTCACTTCTTGATAAATCAAACCATTGTGTATAACCTTCCAGTAAAAGTTCTGCACAAACGCCTAAAATGCCACCAACAAGAAAAGCAATCAGAGCATGACTACCTCGATTTTCTTTAGGCTTATGTTTTTCAACAATGGCGTCATATTTTTTATTTTTCATATTCTCACCTACTATTAATATGGGAATAGAAAACTTTTTTTATACAAAAAATAATTCACACAAGTTGTGAAATATTTTGAGGTTAAATGTTTGGGATTAATACTTGGCGAAATGAGAAACTTGCATTCATACTACCATGATCAGCACCACAAGTAAAAACACCTGTAGTAGAACTAACGGAAGAAGCTTGAGCGCTACGAAGCAACCATGGTTGTCTTTCAGATACCCAATAGGTAGTATCACTATACCATCCTGTAGTTTCATTTAAGGCATGACCTTTGCATGGATTTCCATTACATGCCGTTTTTACATCTGTTGTTGTATAAAGGTCATAGTATTTTTCTAATGGCCAACTTCGTCCTTCAAATGTGCTCTCATTAGCAAGCTTTCCTGTATATCCTGAATTTAATTCACTTGTATTTCCACTTCGTTTATTTAATACACTCATTGTGTATTCCCAAACTCCACCGTTAATATCATAGATTCCTGTAATGTTACCGGTACTAGAGGCTCCTGCTCCAGCAGAACCTTTTCCTCCACCTTGGTCTATTAGATTGTCATAATGATATGTGCATTCACCCGAACTCTCTGTAGCAGGTAATCCTGATGAACAGCCTGTCATATATCCACTATAATTATTCATATAGACTTCTTTATTTGCTCCTATATATAAGGAATTCCCATATTTTCCATACTTACTTTGAGTTAAATATGAAATGAGGGCCCATTCCGTATTTTTTGTGACATGACTATCATAGGTATCATCAAATCCATATACATTGCTACTGTCTGTCATTCGTCGTGAGACTAAATCAAGGGTGGATACACGAATTCCGCGCCAACTATACACATTTGGCTTGATGATAGCTTTATTTGGTTCCTCCATATCACTTTGAGCTGCGATTGTACTTGCGGCACCAACTCCGGTTCCATTTCCGGTACTGTATCCTGTTTCAAATTTTCCTATCCATATTCCTGAAAGTTCTTTTGTTCCAAACGTAAATCCAGGCGGTGTGTACCAATTTGTTGCATATTTTCCTGTATATTGGGCGGAACCATCTTCATCTTTCTCATCTTCCCGAATAAATTTCACATCAATCTCTCCAGGTAAAGCTTGACTCGGTTCGTCTGTTCTTCCTTCTTCTTTCTTGCCATAATAATCCTGTCCATTCTCACTTTTAATCGTGTAACTATATCTCGGTATCCACACCCACATCTGTAAGATATCATCCATCTTCACTTCGGTTCCTGAAGCTGCCTTTTGATATCCACTTCGACTTGTTGCAGTCACTGTCACCGCATTTGCCCATTCTTGATTGTTATAGTTGTACCACTCACTTGTGACATCGGCTTTTTCCCATCTCTTATCAGTGGTATCATAAACAATCGGTATCATATTGTCCGCAAGGACTGGGTCATTCGGTTGACTCATTTGTGTTGCATTGATAGTTACTTTTCCATAGAACACTTTTCCTTGGGCTTCATTTCCAGCATTAATGTCTAACCAGATTTTGAGTTCATAATAGATTCTATTCTTTTCTCCTCTTTTTAAATTGCCACTATCGATAATCCTATTTTCATTTAAGTTCTCTACTTTGTCTAAATTGACTCTTTTTAATTCATAGCGAATATCATTAGCTGGAATATATTCACATTCTTCACAAGTTGTTTGCATTTCTTTATCATCGATTAATGTGAGTGTGTAATCTACATCGACTAAACTATTATTTTGAATATAGAATTGAAAGCTTGCACCTTTTTG
>CANQOD010000111.1 GCA_947625395.1 uncultured Bacilli bacterium | reverse complement strand
CATTCCTCGTAATGTTTCAGAAGGAGTATTGGTGGTGGACCAACTTTCAAGAGGACTACATAAAGAAAAACAGAAAACAAAAGAAAATTGATGGAAGAAGAGAAAAATATCTTCTCTTTTTTTTGAAAATTTTGTATACTAGAAAGAGAATAGAAGAATAGGGGTGGCCTTATGTTTGATAAGATTGTTTATATTAGTGATCATTCAGCCAACATTAAATTAAAAGAGGATGCAGAAGTTAAAATGAATTTAATGAACTTGCATTTAATCTTTGAAGATAAAGAGAAAACGATTTTAGGGGAAGTCGATGATTTATCCGAAGGAATCGTGAAAGCTCGATTTTTAGGAGAAATTAAAAATGGACAACTCATTGGTGGTGTTCTTAGAAAGCCAAGTTTAGATGCCACCATTCGCGTCATTGAACAAAATGAAATTCCTCTCATCACAGGAGAAAATAAAGAAGGGTACATGCCACTTGGCGTCAGTCCTTATTACAATGATTTTCCCGTTTATTTAGATGTCAATAACTTTTTTAGCAATCACTTTGCCATTTTAGGAAACAGTGGTAGTGGTAAGTCTTGTGGTGTTTCAAGAGTATTTCAAAACATGTTTGAAGACATGCGCCTTTTCCCTTACAAGTCAAATATATTGATATTTGATTCTTCCGGTGAGTACTATAATGCCTTTAAGGATTTGAATCAAATCAATCCAAACTATCATTATAAGTTTTATACAACGAATGAAACAGAAGGAAAGGGAGAACCGCTTCGCTTACCAATTTGGTTACTGAATTGTGATGATTTATCATTACTCCTCCAAGCAACCGAACACTCACAACTCCCTATCATTGAAAGAATGCTCAAACTTGCTCGTGTGTTTGCTCAAGATGATGTAGATGCAGAAGCCTATAAAAATCATCTCATTGCCAAAGCAATTATGACCATTCTTTATACAAATCAAACAGCTCCCAATAAACGAAATGATATTTTTTCCATTATCGGTTCTTGTTCGACAAAAGAATTTAATCTAGAAGCGTCCCTTCAAGGAATTGGATATACCCGTAAATTCCGGGAATGTTTCCTCATTGATTCGCAAGGACAATTCACAGAAAGCGTATTACTAACAGAATATGTATCTAGTTTCATCAAGCCGGAATATGATGATTATGAACCGGAAGGTGCCTGTTTTTATACATTGACGGATTTAGAAAAAGCTCTGAATTTCACTTTGATTAGTGAGGGATGGCTCCGAAATGAGAATACCTATGGAGATGCTGTTACCATTAAAGTAAGATTGCATTCTTTAATTACTTCGAACCAAGCAAAATATTTTGATGTCAAAGAGTATATTTCTTTAGAAGCTTATTTATCAAGTCTTCTCATCCAAAATGGCGTCAAGTATCAAATTGTCAATATCAATTTAGATGATGTGGATGATTCTTTTGCCAAAGTAATTACCAAAATTTACACAAGATTAATTTTTGAATTTGCCAAAGGCTTAAAAGATAGAGCAAGTATCCCATTCCATATTATTGTTGAAGAAGCCCATCGTTATATTCAACATGACCGAGACCAGTTTTTAATTGGTTATAATATCTTTGACCGAGTTGCCAAAGAGGGCCGTAAATATGGCGTGATTTTAGGATTGATTTCCCAAAGACCTGTTGAACTTTCCGATACAGTTATTTCTCAATGCTCTAACTTCTTAATCTTTAAGATGAACCATCCAACTGATGTTGAATATGTGAAGAAAATGGTTCCTAACATTAGTGAAGAAATTGTTGAAAAACAAAAAAGCTTACAAGCAGGAACTTGTTTAGCGTTTGGAATGGCTTTTAAAATTCCATTGATTGTAAAACTACAAATGCCAAATCCGGAGCCACGAAGTGGTAACTGTAATGTCGCAAAAATTTGGACAGGAAATGCACAACAAACAGATTCCTCCCAGCAAGCAGCTTCCTCTATTTCCGCACCATCCGCACAAGAGACGTCTCCTCAAGTAGAATCATCTTCTCAAACACCATCGCCAGTACAAGAAACAGTACCAAGCCCAAGTCCTTCCG
This sequence comes from uncultured Bacilli bacterium, assembly GCA_947625395.1. Classification (GTDB taxonomy): domain Bacteria; phylum Bacillota_I; class Bacilli_A; order RF39; family UBA660; genus CANQVB01. The sequence continues at coordinate 1,760 of CANQOD010000111.1, read as the reverse complement.
TACCAACTCCTCCAACCCCGCCCGTCGTTCAACCAGCTCCCATAGAAATGCCTGCGGTGGCAAGCACCTCTTCTATAGAGGTCCAAAATCAAGTTCCTACGATTTCTCAAGCTCCAGTGCCTGATTTACCTAAAGAGCAAACACCTGCTGTAGAAATACCAAGTCAGACTCCACCTATGCATCCTGGAGTGACCACACCACAAGAAGAAGCACCTGTTCCTCCTCAAGTCGCTCAAGAACCACAAGCGGTTGTGAGTCCGATTCCTGAGATTGATTTTTCAAAAATGACATCATCACCACCTACAGATACCGCTTTAACACCACCGACTCCTCAAGAGGAAGTTCTTTAAAATTTCAAAGACTTTTCTTCTAGATAGAAAGGTCTTTTTCTCATGGAAACAAAGTTGAAAAAGGGAAGAACTTTTGCTATAATAAAAGAAAATATAGAAAGGAGTTTGTTATGTTTGGTAAAAGTCTTAGAAATAAAACTGTCTTACAATTCCTTTCTACTGTTTTGAATCGCTCAGATACAGAATATCAAAAGTCTTCTGTTTCTCTCCAGGGCGAAAAAAGAATGTATAATTTCTACTCTACTTGTATTTTGATTGATGGCATCATCAAATATGATATCTTGATAAGAGAAGAACGCTATTTTAACCTGTTTATTGAACAGTTAGAAGTGCTTGCTCAATCCTATCAAAATCACCAAGAGTTAATCATTGGTATCCATGCGCTTTTGGGAAATATCATTCAAAAACAACTGGGTTTAAAAGATTTGATTCAATATGAAAACAAACGAAAAGTATTAGAAAGAATTTATGACCGTTATATTGTGAATGGGTATTGTTTTCATAGCTTCCCATCTGTTTTTCAAGAAGAAATAGAATCCTATGGGATTCGTCCCCAAAATTATCAGTATCCTTTTGAACAAATGAAACAGATTGCACATATTTTTGAGAATCACCATTATCAAGAAGTGATTACCAAAAGTTTCCATGAGAAAAATCCTGTCATCTATTTAACGGATAGTCCTTTAATGGCTTACTATTATGCCATTTCTTCTCCACAATATCTCTGTCATTTAAGTGCGACGAGTGCTTATATGAAAGAGGAAGATTATGATACTTTTGCTTATTATCGAAAAGATTATCATGCGTGTAGAAAGAACCTCGAACAGTTAGGCAAACACGTGCATTTGTCGATGAGAGAACATCAAGTTGTGAGTGATGCTTTTAAAGAACAATGGCAACAGTTGAAAATAGAGGAAGCTGTTCCTTGTATTGCTGTTATTCCAAGAAGTGTGATTGGAAGAAATCAACTTCCTGAAATTGCGCACATTTTAGAAGAGGCAAAAGAAGCGCCTTTTGTGGTGAGTATGGCAAAGATTACCGATAGTAGATATCCGGATGATGCGTATGAAAAGCCTATTTTACCTCTTGATTTTACTGTAGAATGTTTACCAACTTATCGAGAAATTGAACAAGGATTGGAAGAAGAACGAGAGAAAAAGAAAGAAACAGTTGCTGTCCCTAAAGTCGAGGAAATGAAGCAACCGATAGAGGAATTATTCCCAACTACTGTTGACCAGCTTCCTCAAACATCTCTTCCACAAGAGTCAAAAAAAGAAAAGAAAGAGGGATGGCATTTCAAAAAGAAAAGAGAAAAAACGCAACCCCTAACGCTTCCTAAAGACGATTTGTTTCCTCCTCTTGAAGTAAGTCAAGAACAAGAACAAAAAGCTTATGAAAAGAAAGAAAATG
>CANQOD010000110.1 GCA_947625395.1 uncultured Bacilli bacterium | reverse complement strand
TAGCAGCAATTTCACTTGCTACTTCTTTTGTCACTCCACTTGCTGAAAAATAACTGACTAAAATTTTACTCATAACAGCATTCCTCCTTAAAACATGAATCCATTTTCCCCATTTTTTACTGCACTTTCATAAGGAATGGATTCTCCTATATGATATTTTTGATTCTCATGACTATTTTAACACAAAATCTATCATCATAGGTTCCAACAAATAAAATTTTATTATCAGAAAGGAAATAGGCTCCAACATCAATTTGCAAGCAATGGTATTTAATCACGTTAATTGTTCCAAGACAAAACGCTATATTTTTTTGCTGTTGCCATTGAATCATTCTCTTCAAGCGCGCTTTGTTCTATTCAATTCAATATCAAAGAAAAAGCAAATCTCCTATAGAGTTTGCTTCACGAATTACAATTTTTTACTCTTTACAATAATGGATTAAATCAGCATCTGTCCTTTTGTGATTCTTTTCTATGACCCAATATTCATTATCCGTATCAAAATGACATCGATAAACATCATAAAAGAATGTATCATAATAAATGACATTACCAATATATTTTGTCGTTATTCTAAACATTGGTGCTTCGTGATTTAATTTGACATTCAAATAATCCGTAAACAGTAATATTCCTATGGAAAAAAGAAAAATGCCTATCGTAAGAAAGAATCGTAGATACCATTGAATTGTATTGGTGATTCTTATTATGCCTATCATAAATAGGAAGATACCTAATAAAGAATAAATAGAGCCCCAACTACTTTCACTAGGAAAAATCATGATTGCAGATAGAGAAACAAACAATCCAAATAAGATGAAAATCAAGGAAACAGCTTGATGATATTGCGTTATTCTTTTTGTAGAGTAATCAATCGTATTGACAATATTTTCTTCAAACTTTTTTTGATATTCTTTTTCATTCACTTTTTCCCCACTCAGCAAGTCGTTTAATGTAATTTCCAACTCATTACATAAAGGTTTTAATAAGGATAAGTCAGGCATATTTCTTCCATTTTCCCAATTTCCAATCGTGCGGTCCGATACTCCTAATTTTTCCGCCAATTCTTGTTGTGTCATTTTTCGTTCTTTTCTACAAGTTGCAATAAACTTTCCAATTTTTTCTTGATTCACAGTTTTCACTCCTTTCTTACCAACATTTTATCGTGTCAACGTAAATGGAAACAGGAAACAGAACAAGGGATAGAAAAATGACTCCTAAATTATTTTGTAAATCACGATTTCTTTTCGCTTTCCTCTTTGTTGGAGGACACTTTTAAAATTCTTTTTTCCGCATGATTCTTTCAGAGATTTTATAAGAGACGTAACTCATCAGTATCATGATAGAGATAAAAATAAGGACAAAATAATTTTCTAAAAAAGAGAGAGATTTTGCAAGAAAAGACAAGTCCAAATACTGTGCCATGAAACTACCAAGTGCCACAATTCCAAACACAATGATAAAGATACCAATTCTTGCTTTTTCAATACCAAACTTATAAATGATTGGATACATCAAAGACAACACAAACAACGTACCAAATAAAGTTCCCAGCAAAGAATAGAAGATTTGTTCATAAGGAATCATTCCCGTATGGATATAAGAAATCATAAAGGATAACAAAGTCGTTAAGAAAGACGTCCCAAGAATCAGTAAAATGGTGGCAATGTATTTGGCTCTGACACTATTTTCTCTTCCATGTGGAAAAGATACTACATAAGCATCCCAATGATTATAACTATCATAACTAAAAGTGGAAATCATTATCATGACACTGATAAAAGGTAAGAGAAAGGAAATATCGATTTCTCCAAAAATACCCATAACTGTATAGATGACCAGGAGCATTCCTACTAATTTCCAATTGCTTTTTATCATCGCTAAATCTTTTTTAATCAATCCTATCATTTCTTTTCCCCCTTAATCATGAAAAGCATCAGTTCATCTAACGTCATTTTATCCACGACTGCAATCGCATACTTTTCCTTAAACGCTTTTTTATTTTCAACCAACACTTCATAGGCATACTTTGTTTTCTTATATTGAAGATAATCAGTGGGCTGTATGTTTTGAAATTCTTCCTTTGTACATTTGGCAATCCCATATTGGTCCAACAACTCTGTCGTCGTTTTGGATAATAGAATCTTCCCCTGATGAATAAACGTAATATAATCTGCAATCTGTTCTAAATCCGTCGTCATGTGACTAGAAAGCAGAATGGAACATTCCTCTTTGTCTAATAGATTTTGAAAGATTTCAAGCACTTCAGCACGCGCCACGGGGTCTAGTCCGGAGGTGGGCTCATCCAAAATGAAAAGCTGTGGATGATGAGCAAGCGCTGTGACAATTTCTAACTTTTTTCTCATTCCCTTTGAAAGTGTTTTAATTGGTTTATTCGGCAAGATAGAAAACGTTTTTAAATAATCATAAAACAATTTTGTATCCCAATTTTTATAAATATCTTTCATCGAAAAATCGATATCATTAGGAGTAAGAATTTCCGGAAAGAACATCTCATCTAAGACAACTCCAATCTTTTCTTTGATTTGTTGTTCCTCTTTTTGATGATGAAGTCCAAAAATTTTCACTTCTCCCTGATAGGACTGAATGATATCTAATATTGCTTTGATGGTTGTTGTCTTACCAGCCCCATTTTCTCCAATCAAACCCATAATCATTCCCTTTGGCAACTGAAAGCTAATATGGTCCAGTGCAAAGTGGTCATATTTTTTACACAAATCTTTTACTTCTAAAACAGTTTCCATCTCTATTGCTCCTCCTCATACAATATGTTTAGTATTTCAGTTAAAGTTTTTTTCGGAATGTGATTCATCTTGGCCACCACAACAGCTTTATCAATAAAGTCTTCTATTTTATTCAGCTGTTCTTCCAAAGCAACATCTTTATTGATTTTGGCAACATAGAAGCCTTTCGATGGCACATTCTTGACATACCCCTCTTTGACCAATTCTTCATAAGCATTTTTAGTTGTGATAACACTACATCGCAAGTCTTTGGCCAGCGTTCTAATAGAGGGTAAGAGTGTGTTTTCCTTAAGCTCATTAGAAACGATTTTGACCTTGATTTGTTCCTTGATTTGCTCATAGATAGGAACGCCACTTGAATTACTAATGATAATTTCCGTCATGCACGCCACCTCACTTGTATATATTAATTATATACAGTATATACACAGTTGTCAACCCATAAAAAAAGTCATCTAGGACAGATGACTTTTTTTGAGTTGCAATCCATCTTGAAAGGCTTCTCCAACTCTTTCTGTGACTTGATAGTATCCATGGGTATAAGGGTCAAACGCAATGGCAGCTATTTTAGAAATGTCAACAGTATCTCCAGTCATGACGCTTTCATCCGCAGTCACATTGACAACATTTCCGATGACACCACAAGCACCATACTCTAAAAACGTGCATTCCAAGCAGATGGGAAATTCATTGATGATAGGCGCATTGACATGTTCCGATTTCGTTGCCGTTAAACCGCTTTTTTCAAATTTATTGGGTGTATGATTTCCTGATACCATGCCAAAATAATCGGCTTCTTTCACATGATGACTATCAGCAAGACTGACGGTAAATGCTTTCCTTTCTTTGATATTTTTTACAGTTTTGTGTGTTTCCGTTAAATTGAGAACAACCTGATTTCTTGAAAACATCGTTCCCCATGCCGCATTCATCACATTCACACTACCATCTTCATTATAAGTAGCAATCAACAAAACTGGCATTGGAAAGATGCCCCCTGTGATAGAAAGATTTTTTCTCATCTCTTATTCCTCCTCTTTTTTATTGTATCATCATTTTGA
>CANQOD010000109.1 GCA_947625395.1 uncultured Bacilli bacterium | reverse complement strand
ATTTTGCCCTTTGATTTTTTTGGCTCATACATAAGCATTTCTCCTATCTTTTCTTTATTATAACAAATTCCTATCCGCCTGATAAGCGCTTTTTAAAAGCTGCACGAAAAATCCACTTTGCTTGACACTTTTCATCAAAAAAGATGCAGTTTCTTCTGCACCTTGTTCTTTTTTAGAAATTTTTATCTCTTAGAAATGGAGGAAAGTCATAATCTCCATCACTATCGCCATCATGGTCATCTGTATCTAATACAGGAATCTTTGTTTTAGGCTCTGTCGCGATATAATCGAATTCAACTTCTGCTGGTCTTGCTCTTCTTGTTGGTGCTTGCGCAACATTGGAAAAGATAGGTTGTTGTTCTTTTTGCTTTCCTGATTTATCAAAGCCTGTCGCAATCACTGTTACAATAACCTCATCAGATAAATTTTCATTGATGACAGCACCAAAGATTGTATTAATATCTGTATTTGCCGCAGCACGAACCACTTCAGCAGCTTGTTCTGCTTCAAATAAAGTTAAGTTGACACCACCAGTAATGTTAATAATCGCATCCGTTGCTCCGGAAATAGACGTTTCAAGTAGTGGGCTTGAAACCGCTTGTTTCGCAGCTTCAATAGCACGGTCCTCACCCATGCCAATTCCAATTCCGATAATGGCATTTCCAGAATCTTTCATTACGGCTTTGACATCTGCAAAATCCAAGTTAACGAGTCCAACTACAGCAATCAAATCAGAAATAGATTGTACACCACGTCTTAAAACGTTGTCTACTTCTTTGAATGCTTCTAACATTGGAGTTGTTTTATCAATAATTTCTCTTAAGCGGTCATTTGGAATGACAATCAATGTATCGACATGTTTTTTTAATTCCTCAAGTCCTGTAAGTGCATTTTGCATTCTTTTTTTTCCTTCAAAAGTAAAAGGTTTCGTCACAATTGCAACCGTTAAAGCACCCAGTGCTTGCGCAATTTCAGCAACAATTGGAGCAGCACCAGTTCCTGTTCCACCACCCATACCACAAGTGATGAAAACCATATCAGCTCCACTTAAAGCATCTTCAATTTCTTTCTTTGATTCCACAGCAGCTTCCCGTCCAATATCGGGTGAAGCTCCAGCACCAAGGCCATCTGTTAAAGTGGCACCAATTTGAATTTTTACATCTGCTTTCGAATTATTTAATACTTGCAAATCTGTATTTGCAACAATGAATTCTACGCCTTTAACTCCTGATTCAACCATTCGATTGACAGCATTTCCACCGCCACCACCAAGACCAATCACCTTAATCTTTGCAAGTTGATCCATTTCTAATCCATTTACCATATGTTTCCTCCCTAATTATCTAAAAAATGTCCAAAAAACTTATTGAGACTGATTTCACTACCTAAACTACCTTTTTTCTTATTGGATAATAAGTTTTCTTGTGCTTCTTCGCTAAACATGCTTCCATCCTCATTGAAAAAGGTGCATCTTTGGTGATAATACTTACAACTTCCAAACACCGTTGTAAATTGATTATGTCTCGCTCCTAACTCTTTCATGTTCCAGACACTTGCTTTATGACCGAATAAATCTTCTAGTAAATAAGCAAAACCTGCGAGCTCGCTTATACCACCTAATACGATTATATAACTTATTTCTCGTTTTGTTAAGTTATTTATTGCACTTTTCGCAAGTTTTAAAATTTCTTGCAGGCGAGATTCAATAATTTTAGATGTTTCTGTCTGATTAATTCGGATTGTTTTGCCTTCTTGTGTCACTGCCTCCATCCATTCGTTGTTATCTGCATAACGAGAGGCTGTAATTGCAAAAGTTTCTTTGATTTTCCTTGCTGTCTTTAAATCCACTTTATAAATATAGGATAAATCTTTGTCAACAAATAAGCTACCACTTTTGATGAGATCATTTTTAATTAAAATGCCCTTGTTAAAAATAGAAACACTCGTTGATTCTTCTCCAATATTAATAATTGCTCCCATTTTACGATTAAAATCTTTTGTTTCACAAGTTTGATAATCGGCTTGGGGCGCTAGAATGGTATCAACAACACGAATGCCGACTGATTTTATAACCTGCATAAAGGAATAAATGACTTCTCGAGGCATTGTTGCCATCACTACTTTTGTAGAAAGCGTATTTCCTGTGGTTCCTTTTGGATCTAAAACATTTGGCCCATCATCGACACTAAAAGAAATAGGAAAAACATTCACAATCTCTTCTCCCGTATTGTTTTTCTTAAAAACAGCTTCTTTTAAAACAGCTTTTAAATCATAGCCTTCAACTTGATTTTCAATCTCAATAGAACCTTTTTCCATTGTATAGGAAACATCTAACGGAGGAAGAACTAAAATGGCTTCTTCGATCTTCATTCCTAACTGTTCTTCTGTTTTGCGAATGGCAACCTGTAAAGAAGCACTACTTTCTTTTAAATCTATCACTTCTTTCTTTTTAATTCCTTTAGATGGAACGGTGACAGCTGATAATACATAATACTGGTCTTGGATTGCTTCGACAACTAACACTTTGATTTTTGAAGAGCCAAGTTCAATTCCTGTGTAAATCTTCCCCATAGTCATTATCCTCCTATTTTTCATTATACACTACCTATTTTTGAAATGTCAAAGCTATTCAGATAGTTTCGTATTTATTTAAAAAGAAAAGAGGAATCTTGATGATGAATTCCTCACATTATGAATTATTCAGATAGAGGGACAAGGACTTGACGGAACGAAGTACTTCTAAAAGCATTACCATAAAATCCGCTAAAATTAAAAATACCAGAACCTTCAATTGGAGAAATTGCCCAAAAGCCTCCACGAATGAACCACGGAGTTTCTACAGTTATAGAGGTTACATCAGCGTACCAGTTTACTGTTTCATTTAAGGCATGACCTTTACAAGAAACACCATTACAAGCTGTTGTTGGATCATTACTTGTGTAATTGTCATAATATTTACTATCCGGCCAACTCCGACCTTGATAAGAACCACCACTAGTAAGTTGACCCATATAACCAGAATTTTCTTCTGTTGTATAGCCTGACATTTTGTTCAATACACTCATGGTGTACACCCAAGAACCACCATTGATATCATAAATTCCTGTAATATTTCCTGTTGTACTCGCTCCTATCCCCGCCTCTACTACATCATAAGCATTGTCACAAGATACAGATTGCACAGCATTTGGTAAGCCTGAGGAACAACCCGTCATATATCCACCCCAGTTATCTTTATACACTTCTTTATTCACGCCACTATATAAACTGTTTCCATATTTTCCATATTTACTTTGCGTAAGATATGATATGAGCGCCCATTCTACATTTTTCATCGCATGACTATCATATGTGCTTTGGTCAAACCCAAACACATTGCCTTTTTCTGTCATTCGTCGCGAAACTAAATCAAGCGTTGATACTCGTATACCTCTCCAACTATACACATTGGGCTTGATAATGGCTTTGTTTGGTTCTTCGGTATCACTTTGGGCTGCGATTGTACTTGCGGCACCAACTCCGGTTCCATTACCGGTACTATATCCTGTTTCAAACTTGCCTATCCAAATACCAGATAGTTCTTCTTCTCCAAACGTAAATCCGGGTGGTGTGTACCAATTTGTTGCATACTTTCCTGTGTATTGTGCTGAACCATTCTCATCTTTCACATCTTTTCGAATAAATTTCACATCAATTTCACCTGGTAAAGCTTGACTTGGGTCGTCCTCTCTTCCCTCTTCTTTCTTTCCATAATAATGTTCTCCATCTTCACTCTTAATGGTGTAACTGTATCGTGGTATCCACACCCACATCTGTAAGATATCTGCCATCTTTACTTCTACT
>CANQOD010000108.1 GCA_947625395.1 uncultured Bacilli bacterium | reverse complement strand
AACTTCTCTAATTTCTTCTTCTATCTCTTCATTTGTTTCTTTTTTTCTTGGCATCTTGCTTCACTCCTAGTCTTCTTTATCATAACACAAAATCAACTTTTTTAGAACTGTTATCTTCTTAATGGATGGACTTTCACCACTTTTTTGAAGAATATAAAAAAAGAACTACTGATAGTTCTTCGCAAATGTTGTAATAGCGTCCTTTCCCTCTACATAATCAACCACTTTTTTATCTTTGATGTGAAGAATGGTTGCTCCTTTTATTTTGATTTCACTTGCTTTTGTCGGATGGCGATTGCTTGTTTCATTGGTTAATAAAGATTGATTAAAAGCATGCGATAAATCCACTGTATAAAGTTTTACCGCATCTTTACTCATAATACTACTCACAATAGTATTATAATCATCTGCTTCTTCTTGTTTATCATAACACAAGACAAGATATTCCTTTTCATTTCTAGAAAAGACTTCTCCTAAGATAATCTCACTGTATTGAATAGAAACACTCCCATTATCGACTTTCGTTTTTTCCAAATACTTATTTTTAGATACAAGCGCATTTGTCAATAAATACATCCCACCTAAAAAGACTAAAATGATTAAAATATAAAGAAGAACTTTTGTTCCCTCACTTGTTTCTTTTTTCTTCATTTTTGCATCACCAATTTAAGTATACCATACTCAAAAACAAAAATAAACACTTCAGACGTGTTTATTTCCTTGTATAGATAAGCGAAAAGACCGTTCTAATTCGCTTATTTCATGGTTGGAAGTACACTAATGGACTCGGCAACTTCGATTAATTCATCTTGATTCAAGACATCACTTACTAAATAGTATTCCATGCCATTCACAATCCAAGAAAGTGAATTGGTCGAAAGTGCACCAACGGTATCCATAAATTGAAAAGGTTCTCCATAAGTTGGAATCACCGTTAATTCATCTTCTTTACTGACCGTTTCTTCCACTAATAAAAATGGTTTTTCTCCCTCGAAAGTTAAAATCACTCTTTCTCCATCTGTTTTCGTTACTTTATCTTCACCCGTCAATTGCGTTCCCTCAGGAATGACAAGTGGATAAATCACATCTTCAATGACACTCGTTGTCTTTACTTCTTCTTCCTGCGTTGTTGTCTTCATGGATTCTTCTAAGCTAAAATAATCATCTTTAAAATTAGGTTTCCAATCTGTTTTTGAAAACTGCATCGTCATCAATGGAACATTATTATCATCAAATACTTTGACAGTTTGAATGTTCAAATTTTTATCAATCGTTACTTCTTGTCTTTTTAATTTTCGATTATTTGGATAATTTACAGCACTTGTTAACACATAATTCTTCTCATTTTCTTTAAAAGTTCGTTCTTTGTCATTTTGCAAATCATCAAGGATGGATTCTAACAGATAAATCTGTGAATTATTATAAGGCCAATCACTTTGAAATTTAAAACTTTTATTGAGAGAAGGTGTTAAAACATACACGGCTTTATCATTTTTTAAAATAATTTGTTCATGATTATTAGCATTGTTTTTTAAACTGACTTTATAGTTATCATCTTTTTGATAGGATGTACTCACTGTATAATGATATACATCATCATTGTTCACAATTTCTAGTTTTCCATCGACTTGATAGGCTTTTGTATTTTTTATCTTATTTTCTAAATCCTTTAATAAATCCTCTTCTCCATACTTGCCACATCCTGTTAGAAAAAGGAGCATGAAGACTGTTAAAAAAAGACAAAATTTTTTCATTTTTTCACCTCATTTTTGTTCTTCATTAAACTATATGGTTGTTTTTTTAAAGTATTCATGAATAATTTAAAAAATTTGAGGTATGCTAAAAACAAAGTAAAGGAGGATTTTATGGAAATCATTAAAAAAATAGCACTTGTGCTTGTGATTATTGGTGCATTAAACTGGGCACTTGTAGGACTTTTCGATATGGATTTAGTGGCAACTATCTTTGGTAGTTCAGAAAATATCTTGGCGCGAATTGTCTACATCCTAATTGGAATTTGCGGTCTGATTTGCATTCCAATTTTGTTTGATGACCTAGATAAAAAATAGAAGGTTTCTATTGAACCCTCTATTTTTTTATTTTTCTGTAATTTTTACTTTTACTTTCTTCGTTTTGCTTGAATAAGACAGACGAACATCATCCCCCTTGACTTTGACTTCTACTTCATGGGTACCTGGTCCATAGTCTTTTAAGTCAATGTATGGATGTAAGGAAGAAGCATCTAAGCCATCAATAATTCCTTGACTTCCTCGAACAACAATGGTAACAATACTGTCTTCTAAACTTAAAGCATTGACGGTATAGCGTTCATCTAAGTTTTCCGTCACAATCGAGATGCCCTCAAACTCTTTCGAAGCTAGCTCGTCTAAAATCACTTTAATTGTCACTGTTTTTTCACTAATTTCTGTGATGCCACTTGGGCGCTGTAAGTTCACGGTAAAGTCTTTGTCTTGACTGAGTCCTTTGACGTTAATATTGACAGTAATTGCATCGACTTGCGCAAGGGCTTCCTCACTACCATAAATCGTGACGGTACTGACAGAAGAGCTTAATGACTTGATGGATTTACCAAGTGCTAAATCACCAGTTGGCACAATTTTTAATGGAACCTCTTTACTTGGTGAAGTGATGGTCACTTTTGCTGTGATTGTCTTTGGTACGATTTCGACATTCATGACTTTTCCATTGGTGTCATAAGCAACAAGCTGAACATCTTTTAACGTCATATCTCCTGCTTTTGGGTCAACAAAGTCATCTACATCAATTAAAGCTTTGACGGAAGCAACTTGGGCCAGCTTATATTCTGCACCTTTGACAATGACTTCATTGCGGTCCAATTCAACAGATTCAATATTCAGTTTTGTATCTAAATTATCTTTGTGTAAAATATCATATGTCAGTGTTTTAGTTTGAGACACTTTTTCATAAATCGTCACACTGACTTCACTTGGGTCTAGGCGATAATCAAGGGATTTTAAACGTTGGGAGTATTTCAAAGTAACTTTATGTGTTCCTGGTTTTAAGCCAGTTAAATCAACGGTGACTCCTTTTGATGGAGATTGTTTTGCTAAAAAGATATGTCTTTTTTGGCCGACTAACGTAATGTCAACTGTTTTGGGTAATCCCTCTACAACATAGGCTTCTTCATTGTAGGTGGCAGTCACTGGTTGGTCATAAAAGATTTCGGCATACTGGTCGATTAATGTATTGCCCTCACGGTCAAGTCGGATAAAGACAAAAAAGGCTAAGAATAAGGAAATAACAATAAGCGTCTGTTTTTTTCCTAAGAAACGTTCAAAATTACGACTATTGCTTTTGAAAAATTCACTGATTCGTAAAATCAGTTTTGTAATTGGAGTGATGAGCCATTTATCAAAGAATAAGCCAATATGACGAAATAAGTTTTTAATTCCTTTAATTATTTTCTTCATAGATTTCTTCCTCTTCTATCTCGACTTCATCTAAGTCCATATCTTGTTTTGGTTTTAGCTCATCAATTAACATCATTCGCACATCATCTATCGTTAAATTGTAGAAAAGTTCTCCTTTCACTGCGATAGAAAGACGGCCTGTTTCTTCTGAAACAACTAAAGCAATGGCATCTGTTTCTTCGGCAATTCCTAAAGCTGCCCGGTGACGCGTGCCAAGACGCTTGGTTATTTTACCATTACTGCTGGTTGGAAAAACAGCTCCGGCACAAGTGATTCTATCTCCTTGAATAATGACACCTCCATCATGGAGAGGGTTATTAGGGAAAAAGATGGAAACGAGCAAATCACTGGATAAATCTCCATAAATTTTACGAGCTTTATCAATATAATTTCCTAAACTAATGTCTCTTTCAATGACAATTAAAGC
>CANQOD010000107.1 GCA_947625395.1 uncultured Bacilli bacterium | reverse complement strand
AAAATATTGTCACCAAAATATTTTGTTACACTAGAAGCAGCATCTGCCATTGCTTCTAAAAATTGAATTTGATCTGTGTGAAACATATCCTCATAAGAAGCATTTTCTTTCCCAGCACAGTGAATATATCTTTTTCCTTTCCCAGAGGCAATACCAATTGATAATTGTTTTAGTGCTCCTCCGAAACCACCCATTGGATGTCCTTTAAAATGAGATAAAACAAGCATTGAATAATAATTTTTCAAATGTTGCCCTACATAGTTTTTTTGAATGACTTTTCCATTTGGAATGTCTAGTGAAAAATCACCTTCACTATCCATAATGTCAACATCAAAATATTGACTCCATTCATGTTCTTTCATTAACTCTAAATGCTTCTCAGTCGTATTTCTTGCGCCTTCATAAGCTGTATTACACTCAACGATAGTTCCATGCACATTCTCCACCATTGGTTTTAAAAACGCTGGACGTAAATAATTTTGATTACCTCTTTCTCCAGAATGCACTTTCACAGCCACTTTTCCTGGCAATTCTTTTCCTAGTTGTTGGTACATTTTAACAACCGCTTCTTTTGTTAATTCTTTTGTAAAATAAACTTTTGCTTTTTCCATAATTTTCAATCCTTTCTTATTTATATTATAACGTAATTTTTCATCCTTTACTACTTTTGTTTTCTTTTTTTATTCCTTTTTAAAAAAAGTTTTCTTTGCAGCAAAGAATCCAGCTATCCAAAACGGAATCATAAACAAAAGTAGTGCAATTTGATGTTCTCGAATCGCAGTAAAACTTGTAAAAATTAAAAATCCAAACCAAAGAAGAAAAAAGGTTATTAAGTAAATTTTTTCACAAACAGCTGCTTGAAGTGGCTTGTGGCAAAGATTGAAAATCGTTCGAAAAATGATCGCAATCAAACAAGTAAAAAATGGTAACAAAATGAGTTTTCCCAAAATCTTTCCTTCTTTCAAGTAAAATCCTTACAATTCTTTTTTTCTCCATTGTACCATAAAATTGGAAGAAAATGATATTTTCTTTCTTCTAGAAACAAGATACGTGCTATAATAAAAGAAAGAAAGGATAAAGGTGTTGTATGAAAAAAGAAGAAAAAAATCAAGAAGAAAAGAAAAACGTCTTCATTGCTATACTTTTAGTCATTATTATTGTCTTATTAATTGTTTTGATTCTTCTATGCTTAAAAACTAAAATTGGAGAAAATACAAATAGTTCTAATCCAACACAGAATCAAACACAAAATCAAGAAATTCAAGAGAATAATACCAACACAAATGAAGATAAGCCAACAACAAACTATATTTCCAAAGAAAAAGCACTCGACATTGCTCTTCAAAATGCAAATCTAAGTCGTGAAACAGTCTATGACATCAGTGTTGAGTTTGATTTCAAGTATGGAAAAACAGTATATGAAGTTGACTTTGACAATCATCAATACGAATACGAATATTATATTGACGCTACTACCGGAGATATTTTACATTCCTTTAAAGACAGAGATTAAAAGTTAAAAAAAAAGAAATGGTCCTATTTCTTTTTTTATTGTTTACTTACTAACAAAAGGAAATCAACAAATATCCGATTAATACTTTTGAATCTAGATTTTCTAACTATTTGATTCATCTAATAAAAATCAGTTGTTTCAAAATAATATTTCTTTTCTATAAAGATAAAATTTTCCATACTCAAAGAAATTTTAACTTTTTTGACAATTCAGTATTTCAAGAAGTTTAGCTTTCATTAATTTTTTTCTTTCATCTAAAAATTTAATGTAATTATGAATAGATAAATCACAATTTGGTAAATATATATCTCTGCTTTCAGGATGTGTTTCCACCCATTCTTGAAGATCCATTGCATTTTTAATTTCATTTTCGTTTCCTGGTAATAACTGAAGATTAGCTAATTTATTTCTTTTATCTTTAAATTGTTCAATTAATAACAACTTTGATTCTGGATGCATGTGATCTTGATGATAAATTATATTAGAAATATTAGCACACGGATACAATACAGATAATATCATAAACGTATAATCATTTTTCTCTTCATTGAACCAACCATCTACTATCTCATCATCAACTAGGAAGTTTCTATTTCCAACAATAGTGACATCTTTCAAATCACTTAATTTGAAATTTTTATTTAATAAATTCTTCTTTTCATCTACTAAAGCATTTCGTACAGATGCAAGTGTACTATTACTAGCTACACCAAATAATTTTTTCATTTGAGAAATGATTAAGTATTTTTTAAATTCTTCTTTTGGATCATTATCGAATTTTTTCTCTAATTGACCACCTTTATATAAATAATATATGATTGGCATCACAGCATTATATGATTTCAAGTTATCATTACTATATCCAGCATATCGTAATACTTCTATTACCTTTTCCATGGATTTTTTTATGTTTTTCCAGTTTTCTTTCATCATAGTAATATTATTTTTTATATTATTAATTTTTAAAGCTACAGGTTCATCTAATAAATATAACATAGTTCTTATAACAAAATCTTTACTAAAATTGAATCGATAACTTTGACCGCCTTTGTTATTGATCACATCTAATAAATCTTCTATATTTTTTCTTGCTTCAGGCCAAATTGCAACAATTGTAGAAAATAATAAATCTGTCTTGTTTAAAATTGTTCCACCACTATTAGTTCTAACAAATATATTTAATATATCATCATATGTTGTATCATCTGGTATCATATCTATCTTTAAAACATTTGTATCCTTGCAAACTTTTTGATATAACTTAGTAATATTTAATTTTGCTCGTTCTTGTTCTTTATTAGAAAGCAACTTATATTCTTCCATATCTTCTAACTTAGGAGTATCTTCATAGGTTAATATAGTTCCAACTTTAAACCAAAATTTATTTTTATTTTCTTCATTTTCCAGTTCTTCGTCAGCAATAAATTTAAATTCATAGTTAAAATCATCATCAATAGTTGGTTGACCAATTAAATTTATATATAAATATTTTTCTTTATAACTATTCACATTATCTTTTCGTGCACGATATATTTTTAATTTCAAATATCCTTTAAGTCCTAAAAATAAAGATTGTGTTCTTTGTTGTCCATCTAAAATACCATAAAATTTTTCTTCTGGTGATGGATTTTCTAGTTTTTGATTATACTCACTGAACATTTCATCATAATGCGATAGTAAATGATAAAAATCTAATCCCTTATTTTTAATTGATTTTCCATTTAAATCCCATAACATCATATGTCCTATTGGATAACTGCTCATTATAGAATCAAATAATTTACATATTTGTTCTTGTTCCCACACATAATTTCGTTGTATAGAAGGTAATATTAAAGCACCTTTACTAGCATACAGCATTATATATTCTTTTATAGTTATTTTTTCCATATCTTTTTCTCCTTCCACTTCAATTCATTATTATTTAAATATTTTATTACAAAATATTTCTATCTTTTTCTCTGCTTGTGATTGTCTTTTCTTCTACGGGATTATTATGATTTTTTTCATTAAAGAAGAATTTTTGTTTGAGAGTATCACATTATATACACTCTTTTATACAAATTTCTAATAATGAGCAATTGAATCTTTTTAAATAAACTATAACATATTTTTTTATTATAATAGTATAAGTTTTTGAATTTTTTAACAAACAAAAAATGCTAGGTCTCTCGACCTAGCTTCAGGGGGCGAAATTTTTTCAAATCTTTTTTGTTTAAAATTTCACTTTTCCCTTTATTTTTCGTTCTTTTTTGTTTATTTTAAATTAGAAAAAATTAAAACAATTTATTAAAAATCTAGAATTTTAATGTCTAATTATTACCTAAATTTTATCTTTTAATACCAATCGTGCTTTTCATTTCTATCTAAAGCATTTATTTGTTTCATTTCATCTTCAGTTAATTCAAATCCA
>CANQOD010000106.1 GCA_947625395.1 uncultured Bacilli bacterium | reverse complement strand
AATTGTTTCCTTATTCACATTGGTTTTATTTTCAACCCGTTTAAAAAAATTATCTCCTAGCATTTAAAATCCTCCTAGTAATAGGATATGAAAAAGAAGCAAAAGGTGCACTTTTATTTTGTTTAGATATAGATGCAGGCATGGATGTAGATAAAGTTAAAGTTAAAGGCGTTTTTAGAAAAAAAGAGTGAATTTACCAATTTACAAATTTCCATTCTTTTTTTCAAGTTCTTTGAGATATTTTTCCCGTAATTTTCCGAATTTTTCACATTGCTTTTGGAATTGCTCAATGCTAATTTGTTTGTTCTTATAACGTTGGTCTAATATTTCCATGGCTCTATCCAAGCCCTCTAATTTTGTTTTGGGATTTCTTTTACTAAAAATAAACATTATTCATCACCACTTCTATTTTTAAATTGAATGATAATAGGGGTACCCTCTAAATCAAAGTTTTGTCTCAGTTTGTTTTCTAAGTATCTTTGATAAGAAAAGTGTACTAATTTTTTACTGTTAACACGCAGAGTAAACTTAGGAGGTTTAATGCCTGATTGATTGGCAAAATAAATTTTTAACCGGTTTGTTTTATAAGTAGGTGGAAGATTTAGCTGATACGCATCTAAAATGACTTGATTTAAAAGAGAGGTTTTAATTTCTCGTTTGATGTTTTCTCCAACTTTGATGACTTCTGGCATTAATGTATGAAGTCTTTTCTTAGTTTTGGCAGATAGGAAAACGATGGGTGCATAAGTGGCAAATTGAAATTCAGCACGCATTAATTTTTGATAGTCAGCAATGGTTTGATGAGTGACTGTATCCCATTTATTGACAACAAAAATCAATCCTTTTCCTTTTTCAATTGCATATCCTGCGATGTGTTTATCATGTTCCTTGATTCCCTCTTCAGCATTAATAACAACTAAACAAATATCGCTTTGGTCAATGGCTTTTAATGAACGAAGAAGACTGTATTTTTCAATACTTTCAAAGACTTTTCCTTTTTTTCTCATTCCTGCAGTATCAATGAGAATATACTCATCACCATGATATTTGAAAACAGAATCAATCGCATCTCGTGTGGTACCTGCGACAGCACTGACAACGACACGTTCTTCATTTAAAAGCGCATTCGTTAAAGAACTTTTACCCACGTTGGGTCTTCCAATAATAGATATTTTTAATCGAGGGTCCTCTTCGATTTTATCTTTTTCTTGAAAATCAAGCGTAACAGCATCCATTAAGTCCACATAGCCAGTATTGTGAATTGCACTGATTGGTATATAGGTATCAAATCCTAATTCGTAAAAATCATAAAGATTATTTTGTGCATCTTTGACATCGATTTTATTGATTGCTACGATAATTTTTTTCTGACTTTTCCGTAAAATATCACGAACAACAAAGTCATTCTCAGTGAGTCCTTCTTTTCCATCTGTTAAAAAAATAATCACATCTGCTTCTTGAATGGCGATTTCTGCTTGGATGCGAATTTCTTGATTGAAAGTTTCATCACCTTTGTCAATTCCACCCGTATCGATGAGATAAAAAGGTTTATTCTGGTAGATTGTTTCTTGGTAAATACGGTCTCGGGTAACCCCTGGAATATCTTCGATAATTGAAATTTTCTCACCAACGATTTTGTTGAACAATGTGCTTTTTCCCACATTGGGTCGCCCTACAATCGCAACGGTAGGTAATTTCACAAAAATCCCTCCTTAAACTGCACTTATTATATCATGTCTTTAGGAAGATGTAAATTCAATAGAATTCTCTATGAATTTGTGTTATAATGAAAAAAATAGGAGGGTATTTATGAAAAATTCAACAAAGCAGGAAAAAGAATGGTATGATAATCCGGATTTGATTACAACGATGTTGATTGGAGTCATTATTCTTACGATTATCTTATCGCAAAGTTTTGCAATTCGAAATCACTTAGATACAGGAACCATTTTACGTTCAATTCTCAATCATAACAGTCTTTATTTGTTTGCTCTTGTCTACTTTATATGTATTAAAACAAAAATCGGAAGACGTTATTTTCACTTTTTAAATATGTTCATTAGTGTGTTTTTCTGTCTGATTACAATTGCCTCTATGTTTACGATTTTTCAGTCTTTTGGTGTTTCTTCCTTAATTAGTCTAGCATTAAATATTGTAATGACGATTTATTTCATTTATGTCTTTATAAGGGATACTGTCATTGGAACTGAACTTAAAATTAATGAAGCCCCTATGGACGAAGTGAATAATAATCAGTATTTTTATGCAATTGTAGGTTTGATTGTTGTTTCTTTGGTTGTTTCCTTAATTGGAGCTTCTACTTTTGATGGAATTGTACTTGCTCTTTTAGATGCGATTTATTACTGTTTATTTGCAAGATATATTTTCCTTTATAAAGAGTTTCAAGACAGTAAAAAAATGCTTCGCAAAGTGGCTGAGACAACTGGTAAAGAAGAAAAAAAGGAACCTGTGGAAAAGAAAACTACTGAAAAAAAGACGGTAAAATCAAAGAAAGAATCTTCTAAAAAGGAACCACAAAAGGAGGAAAAAGTAGATGAATGATTTATTTGAGCAAATTGAAAAAGAAAAAGTAGAAATGCCAAAGCTCAAAACAATTCAAAACAGAATGTCAACGAAAAGAAACTTGAATATTTACCAAATTGTTGCTTTAGTTGTCATGGCAGTTATGTTTGTAATGGGAATTATTCTTGGCAATGTATTTCCAGCTTGTGGAGAATCTTCTAGTTTATTTTCCGTTTGTACAAGAACAGAATATAACTTATCTTTAACGTTAATTGTTTGGGCAACAAGTTTTCTCTTTAGTTTATTTATATATGGACTCGGACATATAATTGCACTTTTAACGGATATCAAAGAGCAATTAAAAAAATAAAATGTGAAAGTTGGTAAAATGAATGAATAAAAAAGTAAAAAATGTAAAAGTAAATGAAAACACTTTTGAAAATTTAAAACAGTATTTTTCAAAAGAAAATGTCATTTGTGGGCTTGTTTTAGCAGGTTCTTTAGCCATTTCTGCGACGTTTCTTGGACATGAAATGCATAAAATTGATGAAGGAATTAAAGCCAGTCAAGCAGTTACAGATAAAATGCTTGTTGAAACATCTTATGATGCGATTGAAAACTTAAATCTTGTGCTTGATAATAGTGGCCTTGATGATCGGAAGTATCATGAAGTTGTTTCAAAGCTAAAACAAGATGGAATTTCATTTCGTCAACATCAGGACGGTCTTCCTGTAACAGCAGATGAAACAGTTCTTTCTTTGACAAGTAATCCTTATGTCAACGGAGATGTTGCTTTATATGGTCCTTTATATCATTCAAATAACAATGCTGATAATTTAATGATGTCTTTTAAGAGTGCTTGCGAAAATGAATCGTTTGAAATGGAAAATATTCATTTTGGAAGAGAAGTAAATGGAACAATGGAAAAAACATCTTTGGAAGCAGAAATAGGTGATGTTGCACCAATGCTTACTTTGCAATTTGCAGATGCACCTATTAGTTCTTATCAAATTGCATCTCTTATTGAAAATGGAATTACAAGATATGCAGAGCAAGTTGAAATGGCTCCTTATCAACAATATTTTCACAGTTTACAAGCGGGTGAAACATTGGATGGAATTAAAAATGATTATCAATTGACAGATCAGCAATTTTCTAAATTGAATTCGATGGATACAACAGGTTTATTTCGAATAGGTACGGTCATTCAAATTCGTGGTGAAGATACATATGCCCTTGATACTTATCGGACACCGACAATTGCAGATGAAGAGCAAAAGACGATGTAATGAAGAACGTATTTATCGGGAATTGTTAATGGTATTTTGATGAAAGAGTTTTTGCGAACTCTTTTTTTGTGATGTCACTTTGAAGTGTTTTATCAGTTGAGAAATTATTTTGATTGATGGAGCATCACCAAAGTTGCTCGTTATCATAACCTATATTAGAGGTG
>CANQOD010000105.1 GCA_947625395.1 uncultured Bacilli bacterium | reverse complement strand
CAAAAAAAGCCCAAGCAGGATTTTCCTGTTCAAGCTTCTTTGGTTTGTTTTTGATTTTCCACTTCCATTTTACGTATTTCTTTCTTTAACAAGACCACCCCTGTAAGAAAAGCAAAGACATCCGCAATCAAAGCACTCACAAGCATCGTTACAACACTATGACTAATAGAAGCAATCAGAATGATGGCAGGGACAAAAAAGAGAACATCCCTTGCAAGAGCAAGAAGCGTTGATTGTACACTAGAGCCCATTGCTTGCAAGAGAATCGAGAAAGATTTTATCATGCAAGTGAAGAGAATACCTCCTAAGAAAATTCTTAAACAATACTTCGCATACTCTAAATATTCAAAAGAGTTGCCATTGCCAAAAAGAGCAATGATGAACGTTGGAAAAGCCTCCAACAAGAGAAAAGCAACTCCTCCAATGATTGCATTTATCAGCAAAATATATCGGATTGTTTCTTTGACTCTTTTGGAATTGCCAGCTCCTCTATTATAGCCAATGATGGGCATGCCACCTAAAGATACCCCAATCACAATGGAAAGAATAATACCAAATACTTTCATACAAATACCAATCACAGCTAGTGGTGTCACAACGCCATAAGGAACCCCTGAACTTGCAAGAGTCTGATAGCCATACTTTCCAACTAAATGATTACAGACAGTCATGATAATGACAATAGCCAGTTGCGTAATAAAAGAAGCAAGTCCTAGAGAAAGCAATTGTTTACAGATACTTGCATCAAGCCGCAGTGAAGAGCGGGTTATCTGAAACGATTTTGCTTTTCGCAAATAGAAAAGACTTACAAGAAATGTCAATATCTGACCTAAGATAGTTGCAAGGGCAGCTCCTTTTACACCCATGTGGAAACAGAAGATGAAAAGAGGGTCCAAAAGGATATTTGTTATAGCTCCAATCACCGTTGCCACCATCGCATAACGAGGACTACCATCACTTCTGATGGAGGCATTTAAGCCTTGACCAATCATATAAAAAGGGAGCCCATAACAAATTATCCTTAAATAATCTTTGGCATATTGGTAACAAACAGCTTCCTTTGGATTTCCACCAAAAAGACAGACGATTTGCCGATTCAAAAGAAGTCCTAAAACAGTCAATACCAATGAGAAAAGCAGTAAAAGGACAAAGCCATTCCCAATCGCTTGATGAGCCTTTTCTTTTTCTTTCGCACCGAGTGATAGGTTAAACAATGCCGCAGAACCATCCCCAATCAACAAAGCAAAAGCAAGGGCAATCACCGTAAAGGGATACACAATATTGGTTGCCGCATTTCCAAAAGCACCTGCCGGACTCCAACCAATAAATATTTGGTCAACAATATTATAAAGGGCGGCGACAATCATACTAATCACACAAGGAATCGCAAAGGTGCGAATGAGTTTAGTAATTTTTTCCTTTTCTAAGTCCATTTTTTCCATTTATTTTTCTTCCTTTCTTTTTGAAAGCACAAAAAATACGTAAGCCCATCTTCAATTGGACTTACGCATTTCCTGCTACTCATTGATAAAATTGACTTGTTTTTCTTGCTTTCAACACAGTTATTATAACATCAATCGCTGTTTTTTGTAAGCTTTTTTTCTAAAAATCCTTTGGATAAAGAAAGGAGAACTCCCCCCTTTTCTAAGCATTCGTCCACCAAGAATGAAGCTAGAACCTATTCTGCTTTGTGAACGGTATAACCCAAATTTTCAATGGCATCAAGAAGTATACGTGCATCAATATCCGTTTTAGATTGCACAGTGACAGTTCCCTTTTGATGACTCGCCGTCACTTTTTCAACCCCCTCTATTTGTTTTAAAGCATTTTGCACTCTGTTTTCACAACCATTACAAACCATACCAGTCACTTGAAATTTCATTTTTTTCATACATATCCTCCTTTTTCAATTTTTTTCTCTTTTGTATAACAATTTCTACCGTATTTCTATTGGCTATCTTCTTCAAGACATCACTTCCCTTTATCATATTCTTCTAAAAAGCTTTTGTATTGTCCATGATTTTTAGTTCCTAATACACAATTGATATTCACATTATCAAGCGCCTTAAAAATATTGTAATCAATCTCAGGATTTCCTTTTCTTAAATTTTGAATCAACTGCTTCATTTCTTGTCGTTTACTTAAGCCCTCCTCTTGAAGAGCACACTCTTCAGTAAAACGACAAGCACAATTGATAAAAGTTAAGTCATTGCTCTTTTGCCATGCTAAAACAGCTTCTTCTTTGACAAGATAAAGGGGACGAATCAATTCTAAGCCAGCAAAATGGTCACTATGTAATTTCGGTAACATTGTTTTGATTTCAGCTCCATAAAACATAGACAAAAGCGTTGTTTCAATCACATCATCAAAATGATGCCCCAACGCAATTTTATTACAGCCAAGTTCTTGGGCTTTGTTATATAAACAACCTCTTCGCATTCTTGCACATAAATAACAGGCGCTTTTGGTATCCACATTTGAAACCGCATCAAAAATATCGCTTTCAAAGATTTCAATAGGAACCTCTAATGTTTTCGCATTGGCAACAATCTTTTCCCGATGTTCTTTACGATAACCGGGGTCCATCACAACATAATGAGCTTGAAATGGCACTTTTCCATGTCTTTGTAATTCCTGAATACATTTAGCCAGTAAAAAGGAATCCTTGCCTCCACTAATACAAACCATAATCTTGTCATTTTCTTGAATCAGTTCATAGTCCTTGACTGCTTTCGCAAATTTGCTCCAAATTTCCTTACGGTATTTTTTAATAATACTTCTTTCAATTTCTTGATATCTTTCCATTTTTTCTTAACTCCTTTCTTTTGTTTCTTTCGCTTATCAAAAACTTTAAAAACGCTTCTTTTGAAAGAGAAAATCATCATGTTGCGGTGTTGCATTCAAAACAAAAGGAACAAAAAGGCTGTTTTTATTCGACTTCATCCTCTATCTTTTTTAATCTTAGCGCATTTAAAATCACACAGAAACTTGATAACATCATCGAAGCACTCGCAAACATAGGATGAATTTCCAAGCCCCAATGCTTCAAAAGTCCCATCGCTAAAGGAATCATCAAAAGATTATAGAAAAATGCCCAAAACAAATTCTGTTTGATATTCAATAATGTTTTCTTACCAATCGTTAAAAAGGTCAAAATATGTTCTAGATGGTCATTGGTAAGAATCACATGAGAAGAATTTGTCGCAATATCAGTGCTTCCTTTAAAACTAATCCCAATGTCAGCCGTCGTTAACGCAGGCGCATCATTGATGCCATCTCCCACCATTGCCACTTTTTGCCCTTGTTGTTGTAAGGCTCGAATATAGTTTGTTTTATCACTTGGAAGTACATCGGAGATGATTTTTTTGATACCCAATTCTTTTCCAATTCGATTGGCAGTCCTCTGATTATCGCCCGTTAATAAGACAACTTCGATGCCTCTTTTTTGGAGCTTTTGAATTGTGCTCTTCGCTTCTCGACGGAGAATATCTTGAACACCAATCAAGCCAATGATTTTATCGTCTTCAAGAACATAAATAAGACTATTGCCTTTTTTGGTGAGCTCTTCTTCCTCCTGTTGATGAGGATTTTCTTGCTTAGGAAGTATTTTTCGGTTGCCCAGTGCATATTTTTTCTTGCCTATTTTGGCAGTGATTCCAATCCCGGAATGTTCTTGATAATCCTCTACTTTAAGAGAACGCGTCTTGTAGCCAACAAATGCTTTCGCAATGGGATGGCTAGAATTCTTTTCAATATTCGCCACAAGATT
Source organism: uncultured Bacilli bacterium (assembly GCA_947625395.1). Classification (GTDB taxonomy): domain Bacteria; phylum Bacillota_I; class Bacilli_A; order RF39; family UBA660; genus CANQVB01. Next base: position 234 of record CANQOD010000105.1, on the reverse strand, counting down.
CAAGATTTTTTCATCTGATGAAGTCGTGTAATTATAAAATTGACTCACGCTTAATTCTCCATAAGTCAGCGTCCCTGTTTTATCAAAAACCATCGTATCAATAGAAGAAGCAATCTCTAGTATTTCACTCGATTTGATGAAAATACCTTTTTTTGCCGCAGTTCCAATTGAGATAACAACTGCAAGCGGAGTAGCAAGACCTAATGCACAAGGACAAGCAACCACTAAAACAGT
>CANQOD010000104.1 GCA_947625395.1 uncultured Bacilli bacterium | reverse complement strand
GGCATACTTCTTAATACTTCAATGCCTCTTGGAACATTAATTAAGTTTTCTTCATGAACCAATTCTCCTTGAATCAAATCATAAATCTTATGTTGAATCGCATGAATTTCCCCCATTGATTTTTCCTCTTGATAAGCCTCTATCACTTCCGGATATCCTCCAGTCAGAAGATACTGATAAAATAAATCTAAACTTTTCGCGTGATAAGAATTACTTTTTCCTTGAGAAAAGGCTTCTCGAATTTTTTTTGCTACTTCAATCTCACCACAAGCAACTAGATATTCTTCAAAATCCATCTCATACATCATTTTGTATTGGAACTCTTCTCCTTTAAAATGAGGTAATAAGTCAATTCTTGAAGTAATCGCAATGACATGATAATGATTTCTCTCATATCCGAAGAGTTTGATTCCTTTAATAATATTGACATCTTCAACATTGTCAAAAATCAATAATGTTTCATCAGGATAGTACGTTCCTCCAGTCATTTCTGTTAATCGTAATGCAAGTTTATCAATCGAACGTTCTTTTTTAAACAAATCAATAAGGGCTTGATTTTCAAATGTATCAATGTAAACAGTACTGCGATAGTAATTTTTTCCAAAAGCAAGAGCTGCATACGTTTTTCCTACTTGTCTAGAACCATATAATAAAAGTGGCTTCCGAATCAAATCGCTTTTCCATTTTTTAAAGACAGTAGTGATTTTTCGTTCCATAAATTGATACCTCCTTACATATTTTATAAAATAAGTATATCTTTTTCTTTTCAAAAGGTCAACGCATTATTTGGAGGAAGCACAAGATATTTTTAAGATTTGCTCACTAGAAACTTACTTTAAAAAGAGAAAAGCACAACTCCAGCCTTGAAAAAGGACAAAAAAACAGCTTCCAACTTAACCTCCAAGAAGAAACTGCTTTCACATTTTAAAAATTATTGTATAATATGATAAGAGAGGAAGATTATTCATGCCAGCAACCGTCACACATGCTTATTTTGCGATGGATATTTATGAACAGTTACCCATCGGCTTAAAAAAATTATTATTAGATAAGAAAGCAAGACTGAGAATGTTTGCTCAAAGTATGGACGCCATGTATTTTTACCATATCTTTCTTCCTTATAAAGGAAGCAGACAAAGACAATTTGGATATTATTTTCATCGTCATGACAGTCAAACTTTCTTTATAAATTTAGTGAATTATATTAAATATAATGGTTATTATAAAAATAGTGATGTTATGGCGTTTCTTTATGGATTCATTGCCCACTATTTGTTAGATTCCACCGTTCATCCTTTTGTGATTGCGCAATGTGGTTATTATGATAAAACCAGTAAAGAGCGAAGAAAAGCAACCAAAAAATATCGAAATCTACACGATGAAGCAGAAACTTTATTTGATTTAATGATGATAAAAGAGCGAGAAAAAAAATCTCCTTATGCCTTTAAACTACAAGATTACTGTTTTGATTTAACTCCGTTTAGTCAAGAACTGAATGAAGTCATTGACTATACCTTTCAAGAAACTTTCGATGCCCATCACATGCATAAATACTATTATCAATCTTTAAAAGATATGCATAAAATGATGCGCTATTTTAGATACGACCGAACAGGAATCAAAAAATTAGGTTATTCCATTGTAGAGGGTCTTACTTTGCGACAAACCTTTCATTTTTCAGTCATCTCTTATCATCAATCCCTCAAAAAATTAAATGATTATCGAAATCTGCAGCATCATACTTGGATTTATCCCACGAAAAAAAGTGAAGCAAGTACGGCTTCCTTTGATGATTTATACCAAGAGGCTCTTCAAAAAGCTATCAAAACAATTACTAGCGTCAATCAATATTTCCAGGATAAAAAGAAAGTAGACCTTAAAAAAGTCTTTCCAAATTCTTCTTACGTCACTGGAAAAAATTGCAATTTAAAATCTCATATTCATTAGAACAAGGAGGACTCCATGAAATTAACAGACTACGATGAAAACAAAGTTGACTTACCCTTAGCAAAGCAATTATTACGAGAAGGACTTTATGAGAATCCCCATCCAAGTGATTTACTCTTTGTTTTTGGTTGTCCTAGTGCCAAGCATCGTACTGTAAGAATTCAAAAAGCAGTAGCTCTTTATCAACAGGGTTACAGTTCAAAAATTTTATTTTCAGGAGGAAACTTAAAAGGCATCGATGAAGCAGAAGCAATGAAACAGGAAGCAATTGCTTTAGGTGTGCAAGAAAAAGATATTTTAGTTGAAACAATTTCATTAAACACAACTGAAAATATTTTAGCCTCTTTATATGTCATAGAAAAACACCTACATTTATCAAACATTCATACCATTACGTTCATCAGTACAGAAGCCCATTTAAAAAGATGTTTATTAACAGCCAAAAAATATCTTCCTGCTTTTATCCACTTTGATGGTGGAAAAGCAAACCTCCCCTTAGAAGAGGAAACAGAACAAGCTTTGATTCAAGAAGCCCAAAAATTAATCCTCTATGCAAAAAAAGGCTTTATTGCTGAAGAACTTTAATACTTTAATACATAAATAAAAAAAAGAAAACCATACTAAACATAGGTGATAACTATGTTTTTTAGATATGCGTATCGAAAAGAAAAAGGACAGCTTCTCCTTTACCTTTATAAAACAACTCACTTTGAATTTGCGCAAGAAGCAATCAATCCAAAGGAAGAACACTATTCAACTTTAGAAGATGAAGCCATTGCTTTTGTCAAAAAGAAACAACTACCTTTGTCTTTTGAAAAACTCTATATTGTCGTAGATGGAAATATTATCAAGACCATTCCAAAAGAGGATTTTCCACTCGAAGAAAAACAGCTCAAAACACACGACATAGACGAAACACACTTCATGATTTGCTTAAAAGATGAGAATCGAGAAGAAAAAATCAGTCTTTTTCAATATTTAATCGGAACGCTTTTTGCCTCCACTGCTTTTCCTTTAGAAAAAGAAGCTTTAAAAGCACTCGTCATTCTCTATCGTACTTACGCCCTTGAACAAATAAAGGAAAAAGGAATGATAGATGCTAAAAATTCGTTTGTCATCTATAAAGACCCTCAGCTTTATAAGTTTTCTTATTTAGAACAGTTTCATAAAACCTATCAGCTTTATCGAGAAGCAATTTTAGAAACAAAAGGACTTTATCTTCTCTCAAATGGACAGTTCATCAAACCTTATGTGCATTTAATTAGTAGTGGAAAAACAACGACCAATCAAAAAGATTCCTACTTAGTTTCAAAGGACAGTTTGTGGGATATGAAAGCAAAGAATTATTTCCAAAGTTTCTTCTTTTCCTACCAGGACTTAGCTCAAAAATTTTTGATTACCAAAGACAATTTTTCACAATATACCAAAAAAGACATTGCTTACCTTTTAGGGCTTCCCTCTTTAGCGTTTACTTGTTTGGAAGAAAAAGAGGGACTCACCATTTTATCAAGAGGAGTGGGCAATGATTTAGGACTTTCTCTATTTGGTGCCAATTATTTAGCAAAGCAAGGACTGAATTATGCACAAATTTTAGCCTATTATTTCCAAAATATTCTTCTTTATCGTTTATCATATTAGAAAAAACGTGTTAAGTAATTTCAAAATAAGCAATTACGCTTTGAACAATGGAGGCGGCAATTTGTTGTTGATAATCCGGATTCTTCAAATGAACTCGGTCATAATAATTCGATAAAAACCCACATTCAATCAGCACACCAGGAACTCTCGTATTCGCATACAAATAAAGTGTCGTTTTCTTCAAATGTCGTTTCGTATTAAAGTCTTTCTTAAATTGTTGCATCAATAACTCTCCTAAGATTTTATTGTTACTATTAATGGGATTATAAAGCACTTCTTGGCCTCTATATGCTGAATTGCTATGATAATTCATATGAATAGAAAGATAAATATCACTCTTATTTTGCTGAATTTTTAAAATGCGACGATACAAATCTCCTCGCTTTTTTTGGGCGTCCCAGCGACTCGATAAATCCGCATCTTCTTCTCGAATCATATAAACGATGGCACCCTTTTCTAAAAGCTGTTTCTGTAAGAC
>CANQOD010000103.1 GCA_947625395.1 uncultured Bacilli bacterium | reverse complement strand
TAAAGCGTTCTTACTTTTTCATTATACATCACTTTTTCAAAAAAAGAAAGAGTATTGAAACTTTGTCAACACTCTGACGTACTTTTATCAAGCACGTTTTCCTATTTCTACTCGAAAAAGTTCGAGTTTCCTATCAACAATGGTGGGCTGTTAGGGATTCGAACCCTAGACCCACTGATTAAGAGTCAGTTGCTCTACCAACTGAGCTAACAGCCCATACTGATTTTCATCAGTTCTTTTGTATTATAGCATTCTTTATTGACTTATTCAAGTTCTTTTTTCTTCTTTTCAAAATCATCTATGGAAAGTGCCAAAAGGAAAAAGAAAGTAGAAAATGAAAGAACCTCTCAATCTACAAGGAAAGTGAAACAATAAAAAAAGAAGTCTGATTTAGACTTCCTTTAAGCTGCTGTCGTATCGAGTGACTTTTTTTCTTTATTTAAAAAGCAATGTGTTATGATGAGAAGAATACCAATGACAATGACAATTGTCGCATAGATGAATCCTTTTGAAATAAATGGATTTAAAATTTTTGTTAATTGCTCTACATCATCTCCTGTAATTCCTATTTTCATAAGAAGTTGTAGCATTCCAAATACTAGGAAGAGAAGAATACTAACTACGATTGCATTGACACCATACCAAAGTAGATAACTTTTCTCTTTTTTACGTAGGAAGAAAATTCCAATAAAGGCAAGTGCAGAGAGTAAAATAAGTACAAGCTTGACTTTAGTACTGAAAATGATTTTTGTTATTTCTAAAACTCTTGTAACCTCCGGATTTTCTGTTTTTAAGTCTTTCATCGCTGGAAGTTCTTCTTGAATTTTATTTAATTCCGGTTTTACAAAGTCATAAATTTGTTGTTCCATTTTTTCTGTTACTTTGATTTCAGCAAGTTGACTAAAAGTTTGAATTGCATCTTTTAATAATGCTTCTAATTGCTCGTCTGTTAAGAGCTTTGCTTCCTCGTTTCCTCGAACATAATAGTCGAGTGCATTGTTAATAATATCAGCGGTTGTATCCTTGATGATTTGAGAGTTGATAGTTTCATCTACTTGTTCTTTGGAAATGCCCCATTGTTCTAAGGTGTTATAAATTTCCTTATTGTCTTGGAAAGCATTGTCAGTCACAGTTGCAAAATCTACATCCCCAATGATAGTTTCAATATTTTTCTTACTAATAAATCCTTCAAGACTCATAATGAGAATGAGAACAGTTAAAGCAAGAATCAAAATAATTGAGCAAATCGTTGCTCCAAAACGTTTCATAACATTCCTTCTTTCTGCTTTTAGTATAGTTGAAAAATAGACAAAAGTAAACAAATTATGATATAGTAAACATAAAAAGAAGGTGGCTTTCATGGAAAAAAAGAATCTAGGATTAACAACCAAACAAGTTGAAGAACGTTTCCAAAAAGGACTGGTAAATTTTGATACAACTTTAAAAACAAAATCAACCAAACAAATTATTCGTGAAAATGTCATTACACTTTTTAATATCATTAATATTGTATTAGCAGTCGCTGTTATTTTAGTTGGCTCTTATAAAAATGTCACCTTTATAGGAATTATTATTGTCAATACTTTGATTAGCACTTTTCAAGAGTTGCGTTCTAAAAAAACAATTGACCAATTGTCTGTTGTGGCAAGTACGAAAGTGCATGTGATTCGTGATGGAGAAGAACAAGAAATTGGAATCAACGATATTGTCTTAGATGATGTTCTTCATTTAAGATTAGGAAATCAGATTGTTACTGATTCAGAAATTATTGAGGGAAATGTTGAAGTGGACGAATCTTTTATTACAGGAGAAAGTGAAACTTTACAGAAGAAAACGAAAGATTTGCTTTTATCTGGCAGTTTTATTGTCAGCGGAGATTGTTATGCGAAAGTTGTTCATGTTGGATATGACAACTATACAGCGAAGATTGCAAGTGACACAAAGTACATTAAACCAATTTCTTCTGAAATTATGCGTTCTTTAAATAAGATTGTTTCAACGATTTCTTTTGCCATTGTACCGATTGGAATTTTATTATTTGCAAGACAGTTATTCTTAGAAGATAGTAATATTCAATATGCAGTAGTCAATACTGTAGCAGCTTTGATTGGGATGATTCCAGAGGGATTGGTTTTATTAACATCTACTGTATTGGCTGTTTCTGTGATTCGTCTTTCTAAACATAAAGTTTTGGTTCAAGATTTATATTGCATTGAAACGCTTGCGAGAGTCGATACGATTTGTCTAGATAAGACAGGAACGATTACAGAAGGAATTATGGAAGTTACTGAGATGATTCCAAAAGATGGACAAACGAAAGAAGCATTAGGAAATTTACTTGGCAAGATGATGGCTAAAAGTGAAGATAATAATCCGACTTCGATTGCGATTCGTAATGCTTTTTATAATAAGGATACAAAAGAGATTGAAGAAGTTGTTCCGTTTTCGAGTGAAAAGAAATATTCGGGTGTGATTTGTCAAAATGGAAAAGCATATTTACTAGGTGCTCCTGAGTTTTTATTGGAAAATCATGGAAAAAAATATGAAAAAGAAATTGAGACATACACAAAAGAATATCGTGTCATTGCTTTCATTGAAACAGATGCCAAAAAAGTGAAGTCTAAAGAAGCTATCAATGCTAAAAAGGTTCTTTGTTTCTTACTGCTTCGTGACAAAATTCGAAAAGAAGCAAAAGATACACTGACTTTTTTCAAAGAACAAGGCGTTACAGTAAAAATCATTTCTGGTGACAATAAAGATACCGTTTTAAATATTGCTCGGCGTGCAGGAGTAGGAGAACAATTAAAAGCCATTGATTTATCTACTTTGAAAACGGACCAAGAAATTGAAAAGGCTGCATTAGAATATGATGTTTTTGGTCGTGTTAAGCCGGAGCAAAAGTATACTTTAATCAAGGCTTTAAAGGACAATGGACATACCGTTGCTATGACAGGGGATGGTGTCAATGACTGTCTAGCCCTTAAAGAAGCAGATTGTTCGGTCGCAATGGCTTCTGGAAGTGATGCTGCTAGAAGTGTTTCCCAACTTGTTTTATTAGATTCTAATTTTGCTTCTATGCCCCATGTTGTTGCAGAGGGAAGAAGAACCATCAATAATATTGAAAGAAGTGCTTCTTTGTTTTTAGTGAAGACAGTCTATGCTACCATTTTAGCAGTCCTCTTTCTGTTTATTGAATCTCCTTATCCTTTTATTCCAATTCAATTAACGCTTGCTTCAGTCGTAACGATTGGTATTCCATCTTTTGTCCTAGCGCTTGAACCAAATCATGAATTAGTAAAAGGAAGATTTCTTGTAAATGTCTTGAAAAAGGCAGTGCCACCGGCGATTGTGATTGTTGTGAATATTTTACTGATTATGTTAGTGAGCTCTATTTTCCAATTGCCATATGAAAAGATTTCTACTTTATCATTGACATTGACAGGGTATACATCATTTATTTTACTTTATAATATCTGTCAGCCATTTAATCGTATGCGTTTTGTCTTGTTTATTTTAATGTTCTATGGATTTATGTATGGTATTTTTAACTTAACAACGATTTTCTCTATTACGCATTTTGATTATTTAATGATTGCAATTACGTTTGTATTAATGTTTATTTCTCAAGAACTTTATAAAATGTTTACAAAGTTGTTAGATTTTTTACTAGAGAAAAAGCAAACAGGCTTTTTCAAGAAGAAAGCAGCTTAAAAAATGAGAAGTAAGATTATAATTTTGACAAAAAAAGGAAAAATTTAAGTCCTATGTTACACTAAAAAAGAATAGACGACTGGTACGGTGATTATTCTATCATGGTGACTGTGGAGCGACCATGGTCGATTCGTGGTGGTAACTGGAACGATACTGCAAACGCCGGTGTTTTCAGTTTCAACAACAACTATGGTAGTGTGAACACGAACATTTCGTTCCGCCAAGTCCAAGACTACAAAAGAAAAACGTTTTTTGTAGAGTCTATTTATTATTCAAGAAAAAGAAGATGAGTAAGCGGTGAAAATCTTCTTTTTTTTAGGAACAACGATATGCCGATTCGGAATGAAATCGGGGGGGGGTAGTTTTAAAGATATAATGACATCAGAATGAGGGTGTCATAAATGAGAGAGTGGATAA
>CANQOD010000102.1 GCA_947625395.1 uncultured Bacilli bacterium | reverse complement strand
AATCAAGTGTATGAAAATCATCAATTGAAACCAAATCAAAGAACAACAGATGCTTATAAAGTCGTCTTTGATTTAGATTCTGACGGCGAAGAGGAAACGATTTATACAGTATCGAATCTATTCCCAGATGATTTTGCTCCAGCCATTATCTTTAACTTTGTATTTGTTGTGGACCATGGCAAAATTCAGATGGTTTATGAAACGACAGATGCCTTTACAAAACAATATAATCATTGTAAAATAAGATTACAGTATTTAATCGACGTCGATGATAATCAAAAATATGAACTGATTTTAAATTGCAATTATTATAGTACAGTGGGAACTTGTACTTCGATGTATCAAAAAAAGGGTGGCCGGTATCAAAGAATAAAAGCTTGTAATCACACGCAAAAAGCGTTATAATATGGCACTAGAAAGAGGGGAATTTCATGAAATTAAAGTTTCGAGCAGAAAAAGAAGATATTTTAATGTTTGGCCTTTTTGCCATCTTTCTTTTGTATATTATTGCCATCGGTGTTCTTAATTTATCATCTTTCGCGGCCAATGGTACTTTTAGTGGATTAAATCCATTCCCAGCTTTTGGTCCAAAGTATATTGTAGCTACTATTGTCTTTTATTTGCTGACTTTAGGGGGCCTTTTTGTCAGTGTTAGTTCTTACTTTTTTGACCGTGAAAAAGGCGTTGGAATTGTCACGCAAAAGAAAGACAAAGGTTATAGTCGTTGGTCCAAAGACAAAGAAATTCAAGAAAGTCCAAATGTAGAAAAAATGAATTGTTTATTGCCTACATCAGAAGTTGCTGGAACTCCTTTAATGTATAAAGGCAATGAAGTTTGGGTTGATAATGGTGAGAATCATACCCTTGTTATTGGTGCTACTGGTTCCGGTAAAACGCAAGATATTGTGTTACCAACTGTAAAAATCCTCGGTAAAAAAGGCGAATCTATGATTATCACCGATCCAAAAGGGGAGATTTACGAAAAGACAAGCGAGATGTTGAAAGCCAAAGGTTATCAAATTTTATTGTTAAACTTTCGTGACCCACAAAATGGAAATGCTTGGAATCCAATGACGTTACCTTATCAAATGTATACATCTGGAAATCAAGATAAAGCAATTGAATTACTTGATGACTTAGCACTGAATATTCTATATGATGAATCCAATACCAATGCTGATCCATTTTGGGAAAAAACGTCGGCAGATTATTTTTCTGGTCTTGCTTTAGGTCTTTTTGAAGATGCCAAAGAAGAAGAAATTAATATTAATAGTATTAGTTTAATGAGTACTGTTGGAGAAGAAAAATTTGGAGGAAGTACTTATATCAAAGAATACTTTAATGGAAAAGATCCTGCTGGGGCAGCGGCGATTAATGCTGCTTCTACCATTATGGCTCCAAGTGAAACAAAGGGAAGTATCTTATCTGTTTTTAAACAGAAAGTTAAACTCTTTGCTTCTCGTGAAAATTTATCGGAGATGTTAAGCCATAGTGATATTGATTTAAAGACAATTGGTGAACGTCCGACTGCGCTTTATATCGTCATTCAAGATGAAAAGAAAACGTATCATTCCCTTGTAACCATTTTATTGAAACAAGTTTACGAAACTTTAATTTCTGTGGCACAATCTCATGGGGGTAAACTTCCAGTGAGAACCAATTTTTTACTGGATGAGTTTGCTAATATGCCACCTCTTAAAGATGTAACAACCATGATTACTGCTGCTCGTTCAAGACAAATTCGTTTTACAATGATTATTCAAAACTTTGCCCAACTGGACCAAGTTTATGGAAAAGAAAATGCAGAAACACTTCGTGGTAACTGTGGTAATTTGATTTATTTGGTTACTACTGAGCTAAAGGCTTTGGAAGAAATTTCCAAAATGTGTGGTGAAGTAAAAAGCAAAAAAGATGATAAAACTGCAAGTACACCATTAGTAACCGTTTCTGATTTACAACGGATGAAGGAAGATGAAGCCATTATTCTTCGGCTTCGTATGAACCCTTATAAGACGAAGTTTACCAAAGATTTTAAGATTGATTGGGGAGAAAAATATCCTGAAGCAACGTATCCAACACGAGAAAAATTACAAGTCCATACGTTTGATATTAAAGAGTTTGTTAAAGAGGAAAAGAAGAAGAAATTAATTGAAATGATGAATAGTACGCAAGCACCTTCTAGTGATGGAGGAACCATGAAAGCACCATTCTTACCTCCTAATTTATTAAACACAATGAATGGACAGACAGAAATGCCATCGGTTCCAACAACGAATCCGATGTTTAATCCATTTTTAAGAGAAGCGCAACCACCAATGTCTTCTCAGCCTGTACAAGCAACACCAGTTCTATCAGGAAGTCCATTGATGCAACAAGAACTACCGCTAGAAAAGCCGATGCCTCCTGTGAATAGTGGATTTAATGTGGATGAAATTATGAAGAAAATTGATGTAAAAATTGCTGAACTCGAAAAAGAGGAACAAGAAAAACAAGAGGCTTTAAAGAAAGCAACAAGTCTTGAGGTCTCTCAAGAACCTAGTTCAACGAAGAATGAAACATCCCAAGAAGTCGCTTCCAAAGAAGCACCTTTGGAACAGCTTGAAGCCATACCAGATACCGTTTCAATCAAGAAAGAAGAAGTGCCTAAATTCTCCTTAGAACTTGAGGATGAAGATGAGGATGACTTCTTTGATGATTTTTTTGATAATTAGAATAAGAAATGAGGGAAGAATATGAATGAAGAGAAAAAACCGGATTTAATGAAAATGCCTGAATCTGAAGAGGGAAAAAAGAAGACAAAAACAATGGACCGTACCCAATTGCGAAAACGAATGCTTTTCATTATGGGTATCATTGTGGGCATTTTAATTATTATTCTAGTTGTCCTAATTATTATACAGTTAGTGAGTCATCAAACCCTTTCTTATGAAGAGCTGGAAACGAAAATGAAGAATGCAGCGATTTCATATTATAAAGTGCAAAAGGATTTGCTTCCAAAAGAAGAAAATGAAACGGTAACTGTGGAAGCTTCAACACTGCATGCTAGCGAATATATGAAGTCTTTAGATGAATATCTTCCTAAGGGCATTTCTTGTAAAGGGGAAGTGACGGTTCAAAAAGTCAACAATCGTTATGTCTATACGCCTTATCTTGATTGCGGAAAGAACTATCAAACCAAAGAACTTTATAAAGCAGTCATTGACCAAGGAGTAGTAACCTCTGGATATGGCCTTTATCAAATAGGGGAAGAATATGTTTATCGTGGTGAAGAGGTAAATAATTATGTCACGTTTGCAGATACAACATGGCGCATTGTAAAGATTACTTCCAATCAACAAGTTTTAATGGCTTTAGCGGATGAAAAATTAATGCCAATCATGGAGTGGGACAATCGTTATAACACGCAAGAAACTTCGAAAACAGGCATCAACACTTATCATGTTAGTCGTGTCAAAGAAGCCCTTGATTTATATACCAAGGAAGCCACAGATGATACCGTGACATTCAAGGAAGCAGATTTGGATAAAATGGCTACGTTTCCTCTTTGTGTTGGAGCTCGAAATGAGGACCAAGCAGTCAACGATAATTCACAAGAGTGTGCTTTGTTAGAAGAAAATCAAGTCATTGGTTTGTTGACAGTTAGTGATTACTTAAATGCGAGCGCTGATGGTAATTGTCATGCTACTTTGGACCGTGCTTGTCAAAATTATAATTATTTAAAATTATCACAATCTTTTTGGTTGGCAACACCTGATAGTAAAAATACAAAAGATGTTTATCATGTAAATTACGCTGGTTATGTCAAAGCAACGGAAGCATCTGATAGCCACCATGTTCGTCCTGTTGTCCAATTGAGTCATACCGTCATGATACAATCTGGCAATGGAACTGAGGAAAAACCATTTCTATTGAAGTAGAAAACTACTTCTTTTTTTTGTCTACTTTTTCTTTAGTTGTATCTAATCTTTTGAATTTGTGATATAGTTAAACTAGAGGTGAAAAAGATGAGATTAGAAGGAAAAATTGCTATTGTAACAGGGGGAACACGTGGAATTGGACGAAGTGTTGTAGAAAGATTTATTGAAGAAGGGGCGACTGTCATTGTAGGTGGAAGTCGACAAGAAACTGCGGATAAGGCAGTGCAAGAATTAAAAGCAAAATATCC
>CANQOD010000101.1 GCA_947625395.1 uncultured Bacilli bacterium | reverse complement strand
GGAAGTTTAGAAATTTACTTAAAAGAATATCAAAAGGGAACGAGAATGCCTTTAACAACAAAACTTTATCGACAAGAGGATACCTCTTTAGAAGTCATCTATGAAATTGAGGGCAATGATGATACACATCATTTAATGGTAGAATGGGAGATGAAAGCATGAGCATTTTAAAACAAGTGAGTCAAAAAATTGAAGCCGCAGCGAATCAGAATGGGATTCCACTTTCTAACTTTATGTTATTGAAAAGCAATCGTAAAGATTTGGGTGACTATCAAATCAATGATTGTATGGCTCTTGCGAAAACACTACACCAAGCGCCTTTGGAGATTGCTGAAAAATTGAAATCTGTTTTAGAAACCATGGGAATTTTTGAAAATATCAATATTGCTGGTCCTGGTTTCTTGAATCTTTCTTTCAAAAATGCCTTTTTATTGGAAGAGTTAAATAAGATGCAAGAGGATTTGTTCTATAATGTAGATTGCCAAGAAAAGAAAACGATTTTTATGGATTATGGTGGCGCCAATATTGCGAAAACGCTGCATGTTGGACATTTACGAAGTGCGAATCTTGGAGAAGCCAATAAGCGTTTGGCAAAATTTTTAGGTCTTAAGGTCATTAGTGATGTCCATTTTGGTGATATCGGTCGTCAATCTGGAATGGTAATTGATGAAATGAAAAGAAGATACCCCAATCTCAATTACTTTGGAAAAGACATTCCAGCACAGTATGATTCTCTACCTATTACGGCGAAAGATTTAGAGGAAATCTATCCTGCAGCTTCCCGCCGGGCCAAAGAAGATGAAGCGGTCATGGAAGAAGTGCGCGATTTAACGAAACAAATTGAAGAGGGAAATCCGAATCTTTGTGCTTTGTGGAACGCCATTAAGGCAATTTCCATGGAGGATATTAAAGGGATTTATCAACGTCTTTCCACTGATTTTGATTTGTGGGAGGGCGAAAGCGACTGTTATCCTTATTTGGAAAAGACGATTCAAAAGCTTCAGGAAGCACATGTTTTGGAAGAAAGCGAGGGGGCCCAAGTGATTGCTGTTGCTCGAGAGGATGATTCATCACCAATGCCACCGCTTGTTGTTTTAAAATCGAATGGTGGTACTGTGTATGGAACACGTGAATTGGCCACATTGGTATCGAGGGTCGAACGGTTTCATCCAGATGAATTTTGGTATTTCGCTGACAACCGTCAAGCGCTTTATTTTGAACAAGTATTTAGAGCAAGTTATAAAGCAGCGTTGGTTCCGTCAAAAGTTCGTCTTGCTTTCTACGGCTTTGGAACGATGAACGGAACAGATGGAAAGCCTTTTAAAACACGTGATGGAAATATTGCGACATTAACTTCGCTTTTAGAAATGGTCAAAGAGGAAATTGGAAAAAAACTAAGTGATAAAATTCCTGAAGAGCAACGGCAAAAAATCCAAGAACAAATTACCATTGCTACCGTCAAGTATGCTGATTTTTTACCGAATCGGGCAACGGATTATATTTTTGATGTTGAAAAATTCACCGATTTAGAGGGAAAAACGGGTCCTTACTTGCTCTATTCGACGATTCGTATGAAAAGTCTCTTGAAAAAAAGTGAAAATGCTCCTACACATTTTACGGCTTTCAAAGATGAGAAAGATCGTGAAGTTGCTTTGCTGATTTTAGATTTTGCAAATGTTCTTTCTCGAAGTTATGAAGCAAAAAGTTTACATGAAATTGCTGACTATTTATATACGTTAACTAGTAGTTATAATTCTTTCTATCAAGATCATTATATTTTGACTGAAACGAACCAAGAATATCAAGAAACATGGCTTGCGTTAACGAAACTTGTTTCCCAAGTGAATGAAGAACTTTTAACAATTCTTGGTATAGAAATTCCAGAAATGATGTAAATTTATAAAAAGGTATTGTCAAAGATATAAAAATCTGATATAAATGTTCTTGATTTTATAGGTGAAAAAGGGAACATGAATGACCTTTAAAAGTTCATTTGCATATAATGCTGTAACGAAAGGAAAGAGTTTTATGAAAAAGTTAGAAAAAATGACACAAGAAGAGTTAGAACAACTTGGAAATAAAGATATTGCTTGTTTGCTTTTAGAAGAACAAGGACCTATGAATACAGGGGATGTGTTTAAAAAAATTATTGAAATATTAAAACTACCTAAAAATACATTTGATAGTAAGATAGGTGACTTTTATACATCGCTTGCAACGGACAAAAGATTTATTCTTTTAGATGATGGTTGTTGGGACTTAAGAAATCACCACACCTCTGACAAAGTGATTAAAATCGTAGAGGAAGAAGACGACGAAGAAGAAAGCAAAGAAGAAGTTACGACTGAGGAAGACTCTTTTGATGATGGGGATGAAACGGAAGATGACTACGATGATGATACGGATGAAGAGTTAAAAGATTTAGTAGTCATTGATGAAGATGAGCTAGAGTTAGAACAATAATTCTAGTTTTTCTTTTCCGGATTTTCGTGTATAATAAGAAAAAGCGAGAGGGTGAAAGTATGATTGAACGTTTGGAAGTCATTTTAGAAAAGTATCATTCTTTACAAGAAGAATTAGCGAGTGAGGCAGTTTTAAAAGATATGAATAAAATGAAAACGCTGTCAAAGGAACTTTCTGATTTGGAGGAAACTGTTCAAGTGTATCATCATTATAAACAGGTATTGGCATCCATTGAAGAAGATAAAGAAATGCTCAAAGATGAAGAGTTAAGAGAAATGGCCACAGAAGAGTTGACTCTTTTGGAAGAGGAGAAGAAACAATTAGAAGAAAAACTTGAAATTTTGTTAATTCCTAAAGACCCAAATGATGGAAAGAATGTTATTGTGGAAATTCGTGGCGCTGCGGGTGGTGATGAAGCCAATATTTTTGCTGGTGATCTTTTTAGAATGTATAGTAAATATGCGGAAAAGGAAGGCTTTAAAATTGAAGTTTTAAATGCCATTGAGGGAACTGCTGGTGGATTTGCGCAAATTGAATTTATGGTAAAAGGGGAAAATGTATTTTCTAAGTTGAAATATGAGAGTGGTTCTCATCGTGTTCAAAGAGTTCCTGTTACGGAAAGCAATGGAAGAATTCAGACATCAACGGCAACGGTATTGGTGATGCCTGAAGTTGAAGATGTTGAAGTTGAGATTAAGCCACAAGACTTGCGAATCGATATTTATCGAAGTAGTGGTTGTGGGGGACAAGGTGTTAATACAACAGATAGTGCAGTTCGGATTACGCATCTTCCCTCTGGTATTGTTGTGACTTGTCAGAATGAACGAAGCCAAATTCAAAATAAGGAACAGGCAATGAAAGTTTTAAAGGCACGTCTTTATGAACAAGAGCAAATCAAACAGGAACAAGAACTAGGGATGGAACGACGCAGTAAAATTGGAACGGGCGACCGGGCTGAAAAAATCAGAACGTATAATTATCCACAGAATCGAGTGACGGACCATCGTATTGGTTATACAACCAACAATTTGGATCGAGTCATGAATGGACAATTAGAAGAAATCATTGAAGCCTTAATCACAGAGGATCAAAAAAGAAAGCTTAAAGGAGAAGAATAATGCGTGTTACAGAAGCACTTGCACTTGGAAAAGGAAAAGTGCATTCCGACCTTGCTAAATTGTTATTAAGTGATTTATTAGGTAAAAATCCTTTAGAACTTTATCTCTGTTTAGAAGAAGAAGTGGAAGATTTTATTTTAGAGCAATATCAAAAAGAACTTGAAGCGATTGAAAATGGAACTCCTATTCAGTATGCCATTGGACATGTTCAATTTTATGGGAATCAGTTTTATGTGAATAAAAATGTATTGATACCACGTTTTGAAACGGAAGAGCTTGTGGAAAAGACGATGCAAAAGATACAAGAATACTTTCAAGATGTGGATTGTTTGTCGTTAATTGATCTTGGCTGTGGTAGTGGAGTGATTGGTCTTACGATGAAAGAGAAATTTCCAAAACTTCAGGTGACCTTGTTAGATATTAGTTCTTCTGCATTAGAAGTGGCTGAAAAAAATCGGGAACAGTTCGGCTTGGAAGTGCAAATCATCGAGGGAGATATGTTGGAAAACGTGCATGAAAAGTTTGATATTCTTATTTCTAACCCTCCTTATATTAAGGATGATGAAGAAATCGAAGCAATTGTAA
>CANQOD010000100.1 GCA_947625395.1 uncultured Bacilli bacterium | reverse complement strand
TACTTCTTTTCTTGATAGGCCTTTTTTTACAAACACCTTGGAAAGATGTTTTCCTGATTGCTTCTTATATGACTTTGATTTATAAGACTGCCATAAAAGCTTACAATAATTTGAAAAATCGCACTTTAAATGAAAATGGACTCATTGTGATTTCTGCAGTTGGTGCTTATTTAATTGGAAAAACAAGTGAAGGATTTATGGTGTTATTTCTTTATGAAATTGGTAAAATTTTGGAAGATAAAGCCATTCAAAAGAGTCGTAAATCGATTGCGGATTTAATGGATTTGCAAGTGCCAATCGCTCATTTGAAACAAAATCAGTCCTATGTAGAAGTTACTCCCTCTGAAGTCAAGGTTGGTAGTATTATCTTGGTAAAGAAAGGGGAAAAAATTCCTTTGGATGGCATTTTATTGGATGATTATACGGAAATTGATGCAAAATCTTTAACAGGAGAAAGTGCTTATCAAGTGAAACAAAAAGGGGATTTTCTTCTTTCGGGAACGATTAATATGAAAGAGGCAATCAAGATAAAAACAACGCACAGATATGAAGATAGTACAGCAAGTCGAATTTTAAATCTTGTGGAAAATGCGGAAGAACAAAAAGCCAAGCCGGAAACATTTGTGTCAAAGGGGGCAGAAATTTATACGCCTGTTGTACTCGTGTTGGCAATTCTAGTGGTCATTTTAATGCCGCTATTGACCAATTCTACTTATCAAAACAGTATTTACCATGCTTTATTGTTTATCGTTGTTGCTTGTCCTTGTTCGATTGTTATTTCAGTTCCTCTTGCTTACTTTACAGGAATTGGCGTGTTAAGTAAGAATGGAATTCTTGTCAAGGGAAGTGTCTATTTAGATAAAATAAATTCGATTAAGAGAATCATTTTTGACAAAACAGGAACGCTCACGACGGGTGAATTTCATGTTTCAAAAGTGCTTTCACAAGGAAAGCTGCGTGCTGAAGAACTATTATTTTATATGGCTTTGGGGGAATCTTTTTCGAATCATCCACTGGCGAAATCAATTGTTTCCGCCAATCAAAAAAGATTACCTCTTAAAAAAGTAACAAAGTATCAAGAAGAAACAGGAAAAGGAATTTCTTATGAATATAATGACAAGAAAATTAAAATAGGTAATGAACGGTATGTCAAGCCGAAAGAAATCATTGGTGGAACTGTTTTGTATTTGTCTATTGACAATCAGTATCAAGGGGCAGTTGTCTTAGAAGACACTGTCAAGAAAGATGCGAAAAAGACGATTTTAGCTTTAAAGAAAAAGCAAATTGAAACGTATATGTTTACAGGTGACCAACAAGAAATTGCTTCGATGATTGCTGATGAGATAGGAATTGAACATGTTCAGGCAGAACTTCTTCCACAAGATAAATATCAAGCTTTGGAAGCACTTTTAAAAGATGGACAGCTAACAGCTTTTGTGGGTGACGGAATCAATGATAGTCCTGCGCTTCGAAGAAGTGATATTGGAATTTCGATGGGTGGGGTTGGAAGTAGTGCGGCGATTGAAGCAAGTGATGTTGTTTTAATGGAAGATTGCCCTTTTAAAATCTTACAGGCGATGCATACTTCGGCTTTTGTTCGGAAGATAATTGTGGAAAACTTACTTTTTTCTCTTGGAATTAAAGTTGCTACATTGTTGTTTTCTCTTTTTGGTTTTGTGACTATGTGGCAAGCTGTTTTTGCGGATGTTGGAGTGACAATTCTGACGATTTTCAATACGCTTCGCATTTTAAAATATCAATAAAATATGAAAAAAGTATCATTTTTTTGATACCATTTTTAGTGGATGGGTGGACAAACGCCAGGGTCAGGTTCATAGAAACAGTGATTTTTATATCGCCCTGCATTTCTTTGATTGTACCAGTTTGCCACACAACTATTTCCGCTTGTTGGGGCATAGAACCAAAGTGCATTGGTTGCAGGATGATAGTATTCTCCCCGTAAAACTTGTCTAGCTAATTCTTTTTCTTTGATGGTTGCACTTTTTTGGAAAAGGGGACTGGATGTACCTGAAAATCCGCCAGGAGATTGAAAAATCATTTGGGTAATTGTTCGAATATTTTGAAAATCTAAGCAATTGGCAAGAGCTCGATTAACGCCAACGTTTCCAACCATCAGCATCCCATAGTTCCCTTCACCAACGGCTTCAGCACGCATGAGTCTTGCTAGTAAATCTAATTCTTTATCTGTATAAGCTATAATATCGCTCATTTTATCACCTAGAATATCGTATGCAAATCTTCTTTTTATTACGACAAAATTCTTGCAATAAAAGAAAGGAATGTGTTATACTTAACTTGCCTCATTTAGGGGATTAGTTAAATGGTATAATAATGGTCTCCAAAACCACTGTTGGGAGTTCGATTCTCTCATCCCCTGCCAGTTGCAAGTGTTCGCTTTAGTGCGATTTACTATATATTTATCTAGTTTGTTTACTAGATTTTTTTATTTAAAATAACTCTTATAAAGTAATAATGATTTCAATATGTTTGTTGAAAAAGCTGAGTAAAATATTTAGCTTATTATTATCTATGGTATAGTAATAACTTGCCTTTCATTAGATGATGAATCAAAGAAAAAATATAGGTGGATAATATGCAAGATAATATAATTAGAAATAGATATTATAAAATAACAAAAAATGGTAAAACTTATGCTTATGTTAGCGTAAAAAAAGATTTTTACTGCGAAGGTTATTTAGCTGAAGAAAAGAGTTTGATTGTTGGTTATTTTGAGTTTTATAATTCATTAAAATATTTTGGCTTTAATAAAAAACTACCCCTGCCAAGTTTTATAATGGTTCCTAAAAAGAAGGATTTTTCTTTCGATATTAAAGGAACATTAGATGAAGAATATTCTTTGTATAAGAGTGATATGGATGAAGATTTTTATGTTTTTGATAAAGAAGAATTTATTTCTAATTTGCAAATTCAAGAAATAAAAAGTGAAGATATTATCAAAGATATGAAAGTTGTTATTAGAAGTTTTATTAAAAATTTGGATTCAAAAAGAAAATTCTGTTATGATTGTATTCAACACCAGCGTTATAAGAAATTAAAAAAACTAACTAATAATTTAAAATATATTGATAAAACAGAAACAGAAATAACAGATGAAACACTAAATGATTTGTTATTATATTTAGAAGTTTTAAATCCTCAAAATCAAACTATCAAGAAGCAATACAAAAAGAAAATACTGCATAAAAATAACTGACACGCTATATGATGGCTATCAGTACTAGCGATTCCTTTTTTGTTTTGATGGATTTCATAAGAATAAAAAAAGCATTTTTGAAAGAGGAAACAACTATCGTTAGCTTTCTCATAAAATAGATTTAGTAGTAAGAAAGGAAAAGAAAAAATGAGACATTTAAACGTTCATATAATAGAAACAGGTAATCGTTATGGAACCATGAACACATCGACTGTAAAAGATGCGAATCAAAAGACTCCTGAAGAAAGAAGAACGGCTTTTTTAGAAAATAGGAAACAAGCGGCTGTACATTATGGCTTTCATCCATTAAAGTTTTATGTACCTAGCCAAAATAAAGGAGTTCCTTATGCCATTTTAACAGAAGAGATGATTGCTCAAGAAGAAGATGGCTGGGATTTGGATATTCCTGCAGATGTTTTAATTGTGACCGATAAAACACCCAATGCTGTTGTAGGATATCCCGTTGCTGACTGCATGGTTCTGATGATGGCGGACTTGAAAAATGGCGTGACTGCCACCGCCCATTGTAGTGCTGCTATGGTAGACCAATTTCTTCCAAAATTGACCCTTGAAGCTTTAAAAGAAAGCTATGATAGTCAGGAAGAAAACATTCTGATTTATGGAAGTGCTTGTGCAGGAAGTGATTGGACTTATGATAGCTATCCTGCCTTTGCAACACATGAGGAAATTTGGGAACAAACCGGTGCCTTAAAAGAGGAAAATGGTATCTATCGAATTGATTTACGAAAAGCCATTATGGCACAGTTAGAACTGGAAAAATACCATCATGTTCTTTTCAATCCGGCGGATACAATCACAGATGCTCATTTCTATTCACATCATATGGAAAAGAAGAATCCCAAAAAATATGGCCGTCATTTTGCGGGAGCATTTTATAAGAAAAGATGAAAAAATTGGTTGGAAATTTAAAGGGAATTTCTTTTGCTAAACTCTCTGTTCTTTGCTACAATAAATGTAATTGAATTAGGAAATAAAGAAGTGGGGAAAATGAAAAAATACTGTGTTTATTGTGGAAAAGAAAATCGCGAGGAAGAAAAGAAATGCACCTCTTGTGGAAAAGTGCTTGATGCAAAAGACCACTTGCTGAAAGAATACATAAAAGCGCATTTGCTTGATGAGGGAAGTGGCAAAGTTTTAGATACCTTTAAAGATGTTGTCCAA
>CANQOD010000099.1 GCA_947625395.1 uncultured Bacilli bacterium | reverse complement strand
GTCACGAGTTCGACTCTCGTCATGAACACCAGATTATCAATAAGCCCTTATTCAATAAGGGTTTTTCTTTTCGCACAGAATTGAAAGAAAATTTACTCCAACCAAAAAAAGCTCTAGAAAGAGCTGCTTCTTTTTGAATGCATATTGCGTACTTTTTTACTTTTCTCGCTTCTTTTTGGCGATTTTTTTCACAAAATTCCGATAAAATGGCACCAATTTTGTAAAGACAACATAGAAAAACGGATGAATTACATAATCAAATTCCCCAATGAACTCAATATAGTTTCCTCCGAATTTTTTCTTAAATTCATGTAATCCCAACAATGGATTATCGCTTCTCAAATCACCAATCGTGCCGAATTGGTCATAGACTTTTAAGTGCTTATGAAAACAATATTCAAAGTGCTCTTTATACGTTTTATAGTTGGTATAGGTATCTGTCAAAAGATTGTGATTGCCTGCATATAACACCCAAGCTTTATCACCATATTCAATAATAAAGTGAGCACTCAAAACAAGAGGACTAGGATTTTCTTTATCAATTTCTTGATAGCGCTTGATGTCACTTTCAATTTTGTTTTTACGCTTTTCAATCTCCTGTTTTTTCGTATGTTGACTTTTGCTGAGATTTTCCTTTGGCAACGCATCCAACTCTGTTGTTAGTTCCTCGACAAGTGCCTGTTGCTGCGCAATTATTTTTTTCAAATCTACACTACCCATAAATAAATGACAGCAATTGTCTTGATTCCAAATCGTATAAAGGGACTGGTAGTACTGTTCGTTATGGGTGATAAAATCTTTTCTATTTTCAGTAAGTATCATTAATTGATAAAATGGATGGATATCTTCTTCCGTACCAATGCGAACTTCTACTCCAAAGTCTTCTGCTTTTTTGATTCGTTGTTTCGTTGTTTTAGAAAAACGATTTTCCAACTCGTCTAAGTCTTTTGTTAAATCGATTCGGAAAGTATAACGAGGCTGCATGGTTTCAAAGTTTTTGGTAAAGCCTAAATGTCGATACCCCAGTGTCTTTAAAAATTGCACCATTTGTTCATTTTGTTCTTGTAGAACATTGCCGTAAGTATCTTCTTCATGATAGATGATATCCGGGTCGATTTTAAAGAAGATAGCTCGCTTTTGCTTGGCAAAAATCTTTAATTGATTGGTAAACATTGTCACCAAGTTTTTTTCCTGATAATCGAGGACAAAGCCTCTTGGAAGATAAAAATAACAATATCCGAGTGGGAGTTTCTTCTCAAGAATTAAGGCAGTCGCTTTGAGATTCCCTTTCGCATCGATGAGTCCTACATAATGTGGCAATAAGTGTTTTTCTTTTTTGGCAAACTCTCCCCAGGCAAATGCTTGTAAAAAATGACCTTTAGGGTGATTTTTTACAAATTGTTCATATTTTTCTTTTGGGACATTCTCTATAAATTCCATCGTATCAACCTCATTTTTATTATACCATCTTTTCATCAGAATAAATGAAAAAATAGAATCCTTTTATTTTTTAGGATTCTTTTTTTCGTTTTCTTCTAGTTCTTTTGCTTGTTCAGCCATTTCTTTGATAGCAATTGTTGCCGCAACACTACCATCACTGACGGCCGTTGTCAATTGGCGTAAAACTTTCACTTGGCTATCCCCTGCGACATAAATTCCATCAACTTTCGTATGGACACCATCTGGAGAAACAATATAACCACTCTCATTGATTTCAACGACATTGGCAAACATCTCATTTTTAGGTTCCTGACCAATCGCAATAAAAAGACCATCGATTTTTAATTCTTTCTCTTCTTCCTTTTGTTGAATGGTAATACTTTCTAATTGTTCTTTCCCGTTGATTGCGGTCACAGTTGCATTTAAAATAAAGGTAACATTTTCTTTTTCTCTTAATTCATGTGCATATTTTTCTTCCCCACGAAACGTATCCCGACGATGAATCAAATAAACTTTTTTGGCAATATCAGCAAGATACAGTGCATCTTCTAAAGCAGTGTTCCCACCTCCATTGACTGCAACAACCTTATTTTTGTAAAAGCCGCCGTCACAAGTGGCACAATAAGAAACGCCTTTTCCAACAAATTCTTGTTCATTTTCAATGTTTAATTTTCTGTTTTTTGCTCCTGTTGCCAAGATGACGCTTCTTCCTTGATATTCTCCCTCATTTGTCGTGACCACTTTGTCTTCACTCACGTGAATCGCTGTTTCATATTTGATTTCTGCGCCTAGTTTTTTTACTTGCTGATACAATTGCTTGGCAAAATCAGCACCACTAATACTTTCTATGCCTGGATAATTTTCAACTCGGTGGGCACTGACAATTTGTCCCCCACAAGTATTTGCTTCTAAAATGAGTACTTTTTTTCTTGCTCTTAGGGCATATAAAGCACTTGTTAATCCTGCAGGACCAGCACCTACAATAATAATATCGTACATTTTGACCTCCTTTTTTGCTTGATGTTTTTTTATGTTTGTCTATCCTCTACTCATTATTTTACGCATTTTTGAAGAAAAAAACAATCCTAAAACGGATTGTTTTTAATGGATTTGAGGCTCCTTTTTCTTTTGCCGCGTTAAGAAACGGTCACAGCAGGCAAGAATTGCAGGCAATAAGAATAAGATGAGCAGTGTCGAACAAAGCGTTCCTTGCGAGATGGTTTTACAAATTTTGGCAGCAATGGCAGAGGTGAAACTCGCAATGATTAAAGTGACAAGCATTAGAATGGAACTGGAAGTTAAAATCGTATGAAGTGATTGTTGATAAGCTTTAAGAATCGCCTCTTTCATCGCTTTCGTCTTTCGATATTCTAGATAATAGGAAGTATATAAAATCGCGTAATCAATCGTGGCACCCATCAAAATACTTTGGACAATTAATAAGGAAATAAAGTAAACATTTTCTCCTGTAATCGATAAGATACCCATTGTTAAGTAGACAGCACATTGAATAATAAGGACTAAAATGAAAGGAATTAGAATGGAATGGAACGTCACTGCGACTACCGCAAAGATGGCAAGCATGGTAATGATGGTTATCAGATTCAGTTCTTGATGAAAAGTCTGACTCATTTCATAAGCCATTGGTGAATTACCAATCACATAGAAGTTCTTTCCGAACTGTTGTTGGAGTTTTTGAATTGCCTGAAAAGTTTCTTTCTCTTCGACAGGAAATGTGGTATTGAGAACAACTCTTGCATAATGCTTCCCTACGAGAAGTTTTTTGACATCCTTTACAGTCGCTTTCGCAGTTTTCGCCTCTTTTCGTTGGTTGCTTGTAATCAAATCCTGAAAACGCTCGTCTTGTAAAAGAGTATCGTTGAGATAGTTGACGAAATCTTCCACAGTCATAGTCCAGTCTTCTTGATAATCATGCACACTGCCATAGTACGTATAGAGTGCATCCAGTAAGTTTTTCTCTACCTGATTGGAGAACGGACTTAAGATAGTAAACAGTTCTTCAGAGGTGTATGTTGTTTGTTGCTGCGTGTTTTGCATGATGATACTGACAATATGGAGTTTCTTTATTTGGTCTTGTTGGAACTGATTTTGGTAAGAGGCATTGGTCATGACATCTTCAAGTAAAAAATGGACAAAGCGTTCTATGGAAAGCATTTGGTTAGATTGCAGATGCTGTGCATCATAAACGCCATAGAGAAGATGAACCGTTTTTTGATTCAGTCCAAGCAAGTTAGAAAGACTTTCCTCATCATACCGTTTTTCTTTCAGAACACTTTCCATAATGGTTTGGACAAAGCGAAGTTGTTCCACTTTCTCAGGCGAAAGACGGCCAGCCAGGAGGGCATCATTTTGCTTGGCAAGCAGTGCTTGAACAAATTCGACTGGTGTCAAAGTAACGGTTTTTTGGGAAGAAAGATAAAGCGTATAAAGGGTTTGTACTTGTTCTTCGTCAAGAGAAAGAAACTGCGCTAATTCCTGATAAGTATAGGTTTGGTTCGCAAGACTACTGTCCATGATAGCTTTCGCTTGAAGACATCGCGTTCGTTCTTGTTCGGAAAGGACAATGGGACTTTGTTCAAGCGTACTGTTTTCTAAAAGATAGCGGACAAAATCATATGGAGAAAGGGTATTTGTCTTTTCAACATAAGCAATGAGATGATAGAGTAAATTGATTTGTTCTTTCTCTAAAGAGGTAAAATCTGCCATGGCGGAAACAGTGTATTTCTGCTTGCTGAGTAATAATTGGGAATTGCTTTGTAACTGTTGTTCTAAAAGAGTTGTATCCATTTCCTCTAAATAGGTTGTTTCTGTTTTTACTTTTTGAAGTCCTGCAAGAAATTCTGCAAGGGTATACTGATTCTCATTATCTGTTCCCTGGTTTTTCAAAAGCAAAATTTGATTGACTTGTTCTTCTGTCATGGAAAAAAGCGCTGCTAATTCTTGGACTGTTTTGGGAGTAGAAATCGTTTCTTGCTGGCTAAAATTTCTTAAAGCGACTA
>CANQOD010000098.1 GCA_947625395.1 uncultured Bacilli bacterium | reverse complement strand
TAGAAACAATGCAAAAAGGGGTACAATACTATAAAGCAGTCACAGAACAACAAGAAGAATAATTGATAGATAAAAGAGCATTCAAACACAATTATTTCTTTGTGTTTTTTGTTTTTATCGTTATAATAAAAGAGCAAGGAGTTAGAACCATGGAGAAATCAGTGTATTGGACTTGTGTGAATCATGCCTATTTTCAAAAAGTTTTATTGTTAGGCGATATCTTTAAAGTTCCTATTAAGCATATTACAACAAAAAGTCAATCAGATAAAACGACAATTGCTCTTTTTTTAGATAAAGCAAGAAAACGAGGCTTTTTAACCTATCAAGAAACGGAACAAGGTCCCATGATTTCATTTGAACTTTGGTCAAAAATTGGAAAAGTAGTCGGAAATTTTGAAAACGAAAAAAGGCTAGCAATTCATTATCGACTCCTTCCAAAAGAAAAGGAATACAATTTATTAGAAGGTACTTATCGAGCTGGCATCTATCAATCGAAAAATCAAATCTATCAATCCATGTCCTGTTTCTGTAAAAATAAGAATCAGATTTTATATACAATGTCTGTGGATGGTTTAAGAGGTGGCTTTCAACTGAATCGTAATTATCTTCATTCACCAGAGCCAAAGGAAAGCATCATCATCAATAAAAACAATCGGAACGAGCTTTTTTTCTTGCATACTTATTGTCAAGAACCTCAAAGTGCATCCGTTTTGCAAACAAAGGTCACTTATCAAACAAAGGAAAACGAAATGCCAGGAACTCTTTATTTTGATTTTCCTAAAAAAGTGATTTGTCAAAAGGTTTCACTTGCTCCAAACAGCCCTTTATTTTTAGATGTTTTAACACAGGTTGAAAGGTATGATGCTTCTTTAATGAAGTTGATGCATGATTTTCATTCCTATTTTCAATTTGGTCAATTTGACTTGTACCAAAACGTCATGACTGCTTGTTTAGAAGATTTTTTTCATCCGGAAGAACTTGAAGTCATTACTGGTGGTCAAACAAAAAGTTATCAAAAGAATAGACGACTTGTAGATACACTAAATGCATTTCGAAAGTAAAGAAAGATATAGAGATGGTAACTTTGTATCTTTTCTTTTGACAAAATACTTTGCTTTCGCTATGATTAAGATGGTGATAAAAATGATAGTGAACATGGTGGAAATGTTAAATGCTGCGAAAAAAGGAAGTTATGCAATTCCACATTTTAATATTAATAATTTGGAATGGGCGAAATATATATTAGAAGAAATGGAAACGTTAAAAAGACCTGTTATTTTGGGCGTGAGTGAGGGTGCTGCAAAATATATGGGTGGTTTCTTGGTGGTTGCTCAAATGGTTAAAGCTTTAGTAACCTCTCTTCATCTTACCATTCCTGTTTGCTTACATGTGGACCATGGAAGTAGTTATGCAGTTTGTAAAGAGGCAATTGATGCTGGTTTTTCTTCTGTCATGATTGATGCTTCTCGGCATCCTCTTGATGAAAATATTGCTATTACAAAAGAAGTGGTTCAATATGCGCATGCAAAAGGCGTTTCTGTTGAAGCCGAAGTTGGTCACATTGGTGGAAAAGAAGACAATGTTAATGGAGCTTGTTTGAATGCAACTTTAGAAGATGCAACCTCTCTTTATCAAGCAACTGGGATTGATGCGATTGCGCCAGCACTTGGCAGTGTTCATGGTCTTTATCAAGGAGAACCAAACTTGGATTTTTCTTTGATGGAACAAATGAAAGAAGCTCTTCCTATTCCGCTTGTTTTACATGGTGGAACGGGAATTGATGATGAAAAAATTACGAAAGCCATCACCTGTGGCATTTCCAAAATCAATATTAATACGGAATTGCAGATTGTGTGGAGCCAACAAGTGCGCGCTTTTTTAGAAAAGAATCTTGAAGTGTATGACCCAAGAAAAATTATTGGTAGTGGAGAAGAGGCCATTAAAAATCGAGTACGTGAAATTGTCACTCTTTATGAAAAAAATAGAAAGTAACAAGAATTTTAAAGTGAAATAGAATATAGTAGTAGGAGGTAGTCCATGAAAATTTTAGAAATAGAAGGTGGCAAAACTTTATCGGGAACCATTCGAATTAGTGGTGCGAAAAACAGTGCTGTTGCTTTAATTCCAGCGGCAATTCTTTCTGATGAAGAAGTGACTATTTGCAATGTTCCTGAAATCACAGATACGGAAGCCTTATGTGAGATTCTGAAGTATTTGGGAGCTGATATTAAAAGAGCAAGTGAAAGTATTGTCATTCAATCATCTAAAATTGAAAATAAAGAAATTCCTGCCTCTCTTTCTAAAAAACTTCGTGCCTCTTATTACTTTATGGGTGCTTTGCTTGGAAAATATGGACGTGTTAAGATGCGTTTTCCAGGGGGCTGTTCTATTGGTGCTCGGCCTATTAACTTGCATTTGAAAGGATTTGAAGCATTAGGAGCAACGATTACGGAAAAAGGAAATTGTTATGTAGTTGAGGCTGAAGAACTTAAAGGAGCCAATATCTATTTAGATTTTGCAAGTGTTGGGGCAACCATTAATATCATGCTTGCTGCAGTGAAAGCAAAAGGAACAACGATTATTGATAATGCAGCGAAAGAACCGGAAATTGTAAATGTTGCGACATTATTAAATAATATGGGGGCTAAAATTACTGGTGCTGGAACTTCAACGATTAAAATTCATGGAGTGTCTTCTTTAGGAAGCTGTTTTCATGAAGTGATTCCAGACCGCATTGAAGCGGGAACCTATATTATTTTAGGTGCTTGTTGTGGAAATCAGTTAAAAATTGATAATCTGATTCCGGAACATGTGGAGGCATTAACTTCTAAATTGAAAGAAGCGGGTGTTCCTTTAAAAATAGGGGTTGATTCTATCACTGTTTCTAAGAAAGAGTCGACCAAAGCAATTCAAGTGAGAACGCAAACGTACCCAGGTTTTCCAACTGACTTACAACAGCCGCTTTCTGTATTTTTAACACAGTGTGAGGGGAAAAGTAAGATTGAGGAAACCATTTATGAAAATAGATTTATGCATATTCCTTATTTGAATCAGCTAGGTGCAGATATTCGGGTAAAGAACCAAACTGCAACGATTATTGGACCCACTCAACTTACTGGTGGAAATGTTGTTGCAACTGATTTGCGAGCGGGTGCTGCTTTAGTGATTGCTGCTTTAATTGCGGAAGGTCATACAAAGATAACAAATGTCGAACATATTTTAAGAGGATACGAGCAAATCGTTGAAAAATTGACAAATGTAGGTGCTAATATCAAGGAAAGAGAAATATAATATAAAAACTCTTTCTTTTTGATTGGAGGCAATCATGAAACTGAAGAAGCTCATTTTTTGTGGAGTCATGTGTATCATTATTTATGGCATCTATTGCACAACAACGACGAATCAAATTACCTATCTTTCTTTAGGAGATTCGCTTGCTTTGGGTGAAAATGCTTATGGAGATGTGCAATATGGCTATAGTGATTTTGTTGCTTCTTATTTGAAACGAAATGATATGCTTGCTTTTTATAGTAAAGACTTTGCAAAAAGTGGTGCTCGTATTGGTGATTTAGAGAATAGTATTTTTAAGAATGAAAAAATTACTGTTCAGAAAAAACAATATGCGATAAAAGAGCTTTTACGAGAAGCGGATTTGGTGACTGTATCGATTGGAGCTAATGATTTATTGAGTGATTTATCATTATCAAGTATGGATTCGTTTCTCCTTGATGAAGAGAAAATGCTTGAAAAAATAGATGCGATGCTTCTTTCTTTGGATGAACTTTTTCAACTTCTTCAAAAATACATGAAGGGAAAAGTCATTGTTGTTGGTTATTATAATCCTCTTCATGAAAGTGATGCGAAAGTGAATCGTTTATTTTCTTATTTAGAAAAGGGATATGAAGAAAAATGTGAACGTTATCATTTTACTTATCTTTCGATTCGGACCTTATTCGAAAATCATCAAGACTATTTGCCTAATCCTTTTAATATTCACCCTGGTAATCAAGGACATCAGGCGATTGCCAATCAAATTATTGACGAATTAGAAGATTCCTTTTTGAAATAATATGGTTCTTACAAGTGCTAAAAATGGAAAATGGAAAAAATAAGAAAATTTCTTGTCAAATAAAGAAAAATTTGCTATAGTAATAGAGCAAATCGAATTACTATGGTTTGATGAAAAAAATCATGGCGGAAGGAGAATGAAATTATGAAAGCAGGAATTCATCCAGAATATAAGAAATGTAAAGTGACTTGTGCTTGTGGAGAAACATTTGAAACAATGTCAACAAAAGATGAAATCAATGTTGAAGTTTGCTCAAAATGTCATCCATTCTATACAGGAAAGCAAGCAAGAGCTTCTCGTGCTGGTAAAGTAGAAAAATTCAATAAGAAATATGGATTTGACCAAAAAGAAACAGCATAATAATAAAAAAGCCTAAACAATGGCTTTTTTTAGTGGGATTTGATATGCTGAAATAGAATAAATCGGGGGGGGGGAGTTTTAAAAGATATAATGACATCAGAATGAGGGTGTCATGAATGA
>CANQOD010000097.1 GCA_947625395.1 uncultured Bacilli bacterium | reverse complement strand
AAAAAGCGCTGCTAATTCTTGGACTGTTTTGGGAGTAGAAATCGTTTCTTGCTGGCTAAAATTTCTTAAAGCGACTAGTTTTTCTTGCAGTTCTTGATTTGCTAAAAGAGGCGCATAAGTAGGATTTTCTAAAACATCTGTAAAGAGAAAATTCGAAAAAGTAGCAAGGGACATTTGGATTGTTGAGGCCTCTTGAAAAAGCGAATATTGATAAAACGCTTGGACGAGATTATCCTCGATTCCAAAGTAGGCAGCCATCTCTTCGGAAGTCATCTTTGTTTGGATTTTTTCTTGCGCAGTGAAGTGCTGTAACTGTTGGAATTTTTCTTTTTCTTCTTGGGTGATTTGGGATTGATATTTTTGATTTGATAAGATATCTTGTTGCATCCATTGGACGAATTCTGAAAGAGAAAGCTCGATGGAATGATTTTGTGCGCAATAATAGACGAATAAGTCTTCCACTTTGCTTGGTTCTATTTCAAGAAGTTCGGCAATTTCTTTGAACGTTCTAGGACGAGTGATTTCGGTATCTATCGCGAAATTTTTTAGTCTTGCTAGATTCTTTTTCATGTTGCCATCTATTTTTTGATTGGTCATAGGATTTTGATAGGCTTCTGTTTCCATAAACTGCACAAATTCTTGCATGGTCATTCGATTTTGTTTATCGTGCTGATGATAATCATAGTAAATGATTTTTAAAAGGGTATCATCGATGGTCATCTTGGTTCCTAAGTCTTGTAATTTTTGGTTGAATAAAGAAGAAGTTAACCGTTCATGAATGGTATTGCTATAGCCTAATACTTGCTCTATTTTTGCTTCATTTTCTAACTGTTTTAAATAGGTTTGCATGTTCTTTTCTTCTTGCTTTGGATAAAGAATGACCATTTGATTGTTCTCTTGAAAAACTTTAGAAATTGCATCTTCTTGTTGGTCTGTATAATCAATTCCTAAATGCCCTTTTAATAGGAAGCTACCAAGAAAAATCAAAGCAAATAAAGGAAGCGCTACAAAGCGACAGTGATAACCAAAGTTTCCTAGCCAATGACAGCGTATTGTAGGACTTTTCTTTTTGGTTTTGTCAATCCACTTATCAAAAAGCAAAATCAGAGATGGAAGCACAAAGAAAATACAAAGTAAACTAAACAGAACTCCTTTTGCTAAGATAAATCCTAAATCTTTGCCAATTTTAAAGCTCATAAACACTAAGGCTAAAAGGCCAACAATGGTCGTGACAGAACTACTTGAGATTGATTGGAATGCTTTATGAAGCGCATGCTTCATTGCGGTGACTTTCTCTTTTTCGACTGCTTTTTCTTGATGATAACGATTCATTAACATGATGGAATAATCCATGGATAAAGCCATTTGGAGAATCGCAGTGATGGAATTGGTAATATGGGAAACGGATGGAAAGAAAATATTGGTTCCTTTATTAAGGATAACGGCCATTAAAATTGTCGTTAAAAATAAGAATGGTTCTACATAAGATTCACACATCACTAATAAGATAAGTAAGGCACAGCCAACTGCTAAAACAACAATCCAAAGGGGCAAGACGGTTTTGTTGCTTTCATAGACATCCCCACTCATAGCAGGATTTTGTTCTTGATAAGCTTGGCGGATTTGTTGATATGCTTTTTTGGCGGTGGGTGAATCATTTTTTCCATCGATTGTCAGAATATAAAGCGTATATTTCCCTTTATTATAAGTATTGGTCTTATCATAAGTAACAGATTTGACTCCGGAAATTTGGGCAAGTTCTTTTTTTATTGCTGTCTTTTCGTTGGATTTTAAATTTGCAAACATGATATTTAAGGTACTTGTTTCTTCTTTAAATTCCTCTTCCATCAGGTTCATGCCAATTCTTGTCTTGGAAGTATCTGGCAAATATTTAGCAATATCATAATTGATTGTGACGGATTGGGAGGCAATGCCGGATACTATCGTAAAGACAATGGCTATTATTAAGATAAAATATCGTTTATCAATGATAAAATTGGTGATTTTTTTCATCTTTTTGTTCATCTCTTTTCAAATATACAGTACATTATATTCAAAATGGTTGAAAGAGGAAAGCATAAATTGCCTAAAAGTGTCTAAATTTGGACAGTTTGTATGAATTTGTTTTACTAATTTGCTATTTTGTGCTATAATAAGCTATATTTTGGAAAGGAAGAGGGTCTATGAAAGTACAATGTCTAAATTCTTCTGCTCGTAAAACAAGAAATGCGATTAAAAAAGCGTTTGCAACTTTGATTCACGAAAAAAAAGAGCTCAACAAGATAACGGTTACGGAATTAGTCAAAAAAGCCGAGATAACGAGAAGCACTTTTTATACGCATTATGATAATCTTGACCAAGTGGCGCAAGAATATCAATTACAGACAATAGAACTTATCTGTAATGATGATTTGAAGCTTTCTACTAAGGCAGATATTTTCAATTATTTTGATACCATTTTTGCTTGTTTAAAAGAAAATGAAGAAACATATCAATTATTATTAACGGCAGATGATACGATTTTCTTTTTAGAAAAACTCAAAACAATTGCGAGTAAAAAAATCTATGCGGCCTTAAAAACAATGACAAATGATACCTATCTTGTGCTTGACCTTTCTTTTTTCATGAATGGAATGATGATGGAAATTATTCAATATTTCCGTGGGGAAAGTGCTTATTCTTTAGAGGAATTGTTGCTGAATATAAAAAAATGGTTCAGCAAAATTTTCAGTTAATTCACTTCCTTTTTACAATTCCATATCGTAAAAAGGAAGCAATGTTTTTCTTTTGCTTCCCTTTTCTTTCTCTTTTATTTTTGTCGTTCAAATGTTATTTTTATCTTTCCTTTTCCAACCGCTTGTTCTAAATTATCTGCATCGTCCACCTCATGCAAATCTTCTTTTTCCCTATTTTATCAGTAAAAAGGCAAATTCCAAATCAACAGGAATCTTTTTGAAATTTCAATTTTTAAAACAAACTCATTTGTGGATTCACCCAGCTTTGTTGTTTTGCTTCAGTGATTTTATCATCCGGTTCTAATTCGCCGATTAAAAAGGGAGAATTTGAGTGATGTTTTTTACAATTTTCTTTGACGAGTTCTTGATTGGCATTGGCATAACAATATTTACACAAATGCATACAGGTGTTATAGGCACCGATATCATTTCCCAGTAGACAGTTACATGCCATTCTTTTCCTGTCATTTTTAGGTGCATCTAATTTATTTTGAATCGCTTTTTCAATGATTTCTTTCCGCATACATCCAGTCACATCTAATCCATACTCTTTTAAAAACTCTTTTTCACAACAAGCATGAACAGTGATATGATTTTGTTTTCCTATTTGCGAAAAGGCTTTGGCAAGGGCAATTTGTTCTTCTTTGGTTGGTGGCCTTAAATCAGGTGCATTGCGCTTCACCTTTTCATACATGTCTATAAAACTAATCGTACAATCTTCCGTGTATCCTTTTAGTTCATGCAATAATTTCGCAAAACATTGAATGTGCCTATCGACATCAAATTGTTCATTTATCAATATAGGGTCATACCGAAGAGCAACTGCTTCTTTCCCTAAATGTTTAGACAATATTTTAAAATCATTGATGACTTGTTTTTTATTGGGCACATTGGGCTCGATATCTTTGCCATAAGGAGTAATTGTTACAAACCAAAACTGATGGAACTGTTCTAATTCATTTAAGTGAGCAAGTAAAGGATGCGGATTTTTCGTACAAAATGCCAAACAATCAACGACAGTTGGATTTAGAAGATATTTTGTTACTTGATTCCTATAATAAGGATTTCTCACATAGACATATCCCTCTCTTATTCGATTTAAGAACCATTGCGAATAAAAAGCTGGGATATCTGTTCGCATTCCTGTATTGATGATCATTAGACAGTACTCCTTTCTTTTTGAATTCAATGAATGAACCACTCAATCCGTTTGTTTAGACAAGACGTTGAAAAACGAAGTCGTTACTCATTGCTGTCGCCATACATTTGCCCTTTCGTTTCAAGTCCTAATCTTCTTCCATATTCAAATATATAGGATAAACTAAATAAAAACAATATTTCTACCAAATCATAAGTTTCAAACTCTATATTCAAATCAGAACTTAATAATAATTCAAACATACCACCACCAATATTAGTCATGATGATGATGATAATCATTTTCCAAGCAATTTTCTTGATTAAACTGACATTTTCTAAAGTAAATGGAGTTTCTCCTTGATGGATATTATCAAATAAAGTTTCTAAATGTTTCAATATGATAGATGTCAAAATAATTGTCACTAAAAGAACAGCAAAACCTGTTTCAACAAAACCAATTATTTTTGCTTTATGATTGTTCTCGAAGATAGACACTACTTTGGTATTTAGAAATTCTTTATCTGCATCTGCTAAAACAATTCCTCCGACTTTTAAAATAACTTTATCGCTCTCTTCTAAAAGATGGATATTATGATTAGGTAAATTGAAAGTTAGATTTTTATCTTTTATGACAACTTTATTAATGAAATAAGGCGAAACAATTAAAATGAGAGAAATAAAAGGGATT
>CANQOD010000096.1 GCA_947625395.1 uncultured Bacilli bacterium | reverse complement strand
GGTTCTAAATCATGCAACTCGAACAATTGACACCGACTTCGGATTGCTGGATTAATCGCATGATAAGGATTTGCAGTTGTCATCCCAATGAGCGTAATCAATCCGCTTTCTAAGCAGGGGAGCAATAAATCTTGTTTATCTTTGTTTAAACGATGAATTTCATCCATAATGAGAACAATTCCGTCGTACATTTTTGCTTCTTCCACGACAATATCAAAATCTTTTTTGTTGTTCATAGTTGCATTTAAAAAACGATAGCGAACCCCTAAATCATTGACAATTGCTTGGGCGATGGATGTTTTTCCAATGCCAGGCTTGCCAAATAAAATCATTGAAAACAGCTTTTTCTTATTGACTAAATTTCGTAACACTTTTCCTTTGCCTAACAAGTGTTTTTGTCCCAAAATATCATCCATCGTTTGTGGAGCCATTAATTGTGCCAAAGGTTTGTTCATCTCTATCACCAAGTTTCATCTTTTTCATCTTTAATGTAACATACGAATATGGGTCAGTCAATCTTTTCTCCTTGTTCAATTAGCCCATGAGGATACGTGAAAGATACATGACAATGGTTCCGATGATAAAATAGAGCCATGTTTTTTTGGGAAGACGATAGGAAAGTGATTCCGGAAGTAGTTCATAACAAGAAATATGAATCATAATTCCGGCAATAATAGCAAGTAAGAGTCCCATCATCAAAGGAGTGACAAAAGGACTTAAGAAAAGATAAGCAAGAAGTGCTCCTAACGGTTCAGAAAGTCCGGAGAATAAAGTATAAAGAAAAGCTTTCTTTTTACTTTTGGTACTATAATAAATAGGAATAGCAATACTGATGCCCTCAGGAATATTATGAAGCGCAATCGCAATGGATAAAACAAGCCCTAGTTGCGCATTGCTTGATGAAGAAAGAAAAGTTGCAATCCCCTCTGGTAAATTATGGGCAATAATCGCCATCATAGAAATGAATCCGACATGATAAAGATGACTTTGCTTGGTATGATTGGAAGTTCCATCAGGAAACAGGCGGTCAATGAAAATAGATAAAAGCACACCGAGAGAAAAAAAGATAGCAAGAACTAAAACACTTGGAAATGGATAAAAAGTTTCTCGAATCAACGAGAATGCTTCGGGAATTAAATCGATGAAAGAAACACAAATCATGACACCCGCTGCGAATGCCAAAGAAATTGTAATCATTTTTTCTTTCTGTTTTGTTTTAATAAAAATGGGAATGGTTCCAATCAAAGTTGAAAGTCCTGCGAACAAAGACAACAGAAAAGCATAAGTTATTTGATTCATTCTGTTTCACCTATTTTGTTTTATGTTCTAACC
Organism: uncultured Bacilli bacterium; assembly: GCA_947625395.1. GTDB lineage: Bacteria > Bacillota_I > Bacilli_A > RF39 > UBA660 > CANQVB01. The sequence continues at coordinate 3,260 of CANQOD010000096.1, read as the reverse complement.
AAGCAAAATATACGTGCTTTAAAATCTGCTTGCTCCTCTAAATGAAAAGTATTATAATAATACACTGGAGATGGAAAATGAATTACGAAATTCAATTTGAAAATATCTTGAGAGAAGTAGAACTGCTTACATCCAAACCCAGCTTATTCTTGCACTGCTGTTGTGCTCCTTGTAGTAGTGCTTGTATCGAAAGACTTTTTCCATATTTTTACATTACGCTATTTTTCTATAATCCCAATATTGAAGTGGAAGAAGAATATGAAAAGAGAAAGCAAGAAGTAATTCGTTTTGCAAGTCTAAAGAATATAAAGGTATTCGATAGCCCACATGAAAAAGAAGCATTTCAAAAAATCAGTCAAGGACATGAAAAAGACCCTGAGCGAGGACAAAGGTGTTATCTCTGTTATCAATTACGTCTTCGCAAAACAGCACTTCTTGCCCAAGAAAATGGCTATGATTATTTTGGAACAACGCTATCCATTAGTCCCTTTAAAAATGCAAACTGGATAAATGCGATTGGAGAAGCCTTAGAAAAAGAAGTGAAAGTGCATTATTTATATGCTGATTTTAAAAAGAAAAATGGCTATCAAAGAAGTATAGAATTATCGAAAGAATATGGACTTTATCGTCAAGATTATTGTGGCTGTTCCTATTCAAAAAAAGAAAGAGAGGCAAAGAAAAATGAAACTATGTAATCAAAAATATGAAGCGATTAAAGAAACGAAAGAAGCGATTGAGCGGATTGAAAAAGAAATTCATGCATTAGAAGATATGAGAGCCGTGCAAGTGTATCTGCTTCAACAGGATTTATTAAAAAGACAAAAACAAGTTTTAAAACAATTAGAATTAGCGCGTTATAGTGAAGAAACATCACGATTCTATGAGCCAATTAACTATGGAAATGGGCCTTTTTATCAAGATGGTGCTCCTGTGAATTACTTTCTTCGTCCACACATTGATTTAGAAACATTCTTAAAAAGAAGTTTATTATATGCACATGCTGCGGGAAGAGATGAGATGAGCTATCAAGAGCTAGAAGAACTTCACTGCATTGTATCAGAAGAATTTAAAAAGGATGCTATCTATGAAGATGAGCCTTATCGCGATTTAACAAACGATATTCGTCTTTATTTAGACCCACAAAATAATGAGATTGATTTTTGTTATAACCAAGATAGAACCTATTTAATGGAAGAAATTGTAAAAGATGTACTCGTAACAAAACAGGGAGAATTTTTCTTTCATCCAAACGTTGACTACCAAGAACTTGAAAAACAATATGGACTTTCTTCTTTTCAAACGGAACGAGAAAGAAAGTCATTTACTTGTCCAAAAGTTGCCCAATTTTTCGGCATTACTTTTGATGAACAAAAGCAAGCAATAAAAAAAATAGAAAAGAAGTAACCTTTAGCGATTCTTTCTTTTTATTTGCTTACACCTTGTAATTCAAAAGAGGGAATGTAAGTTTCACAAGCGGCATCCATCTCTTGCATATAAGCATTTCGAATTCCAAGCTGAAGAGCCTTGTCGATGATTTTTTGATAGACATCTTCTTGAATACGATGCTGCAAAACAGGATGATTTTTGACGCTTTCTGTTGGGGTATATTGACTCATAATGCTGATATAAATTTGATGATGGTAAGTCTTCCATAAATAAGTGATAATTTCTTCGCTTTCCTGTTCTAAAGTTGGGAGGACTAAATGTCTTACCAAAACGCCTTTCAGCATTCTCCCATCTTGGTCAAATTGATTTGGTCCTGTTTGGCGAAACATTTCTTGAATGGCTGCTTGGACTGTTTTTACATAATGGGGACATCCTGAATAACGAAGTGCCGTATCGTCTTTCATATATTTAAAGTCTGGTAGATAAATATCAATGAGACCGTCTAACTCTTGAAGACTTTCTTTCTTTTCATAACCACTTGTATTATAAATAAAAGGAAGATGAAAGCCGCTTGCTTTTGCTTTTATTATGGCCTCTTTTATCCAAGGAATATAGGGAGTTGGAGAGATAAGATTAATATTTTGAGCTCCTTGCTCCTCCAATTCAAAGAAGATTTCTACAAGACGGTCAACGGAAATTTCTTTTCCAAAACAGCCTTTAGAAATCTTTTCATTTTGGCAATAAAGACATCTTAGGGGACAACAAGAAAAGAAAATTGCTCCACTACCACAAGTTCCCGAAAGAGAGGGTTCTTCATCATAATGAAGCGCAGCTCTTGCGATTTTCAGTCCCTGTGGTGCTTGACAAAATCCTAAATTTGTTTTACGGTCTACTTTACATTCTCTTGGGCAAAGTGTACAACAGAAAGTTGGCATGCTCCAATCACCTCATATTTACATTTAGAATACCATAGTTTATAATAAAAACAAAGAAAGAGGTAAAAAAAATGAAGTATTATTGTATCGGAATCAAAGGAACAGGAATGAGTACGCTTGCGCAAATGTTAAAAGATTTAGGCAATGAAGTTTATGGTTACGATGACCAAAAAGAAGAAAAATTTACACAAAAAGGATTAGAGGAGAGAAAGATTCCTATTTATTATGATGATTCTTTTCCTCTTGATGAAACCGTAATTGCGACGGCCTCTAAAGCATTTCAAGAAACACACAAAGAACTACAAAGAGTCAAAAATAGTTCTGCCAAATTTGAAAGCTATAATGAAATTTTAGGAAGTATTACAAAACAATTTCGGACCATTGCCGTTTGTGGAACGCATGGTAAAACCACCACGACTTCTTTATTAAAACATCTTTTCACCAATACCATAGGGACCAATTACTTTATTGGCGATGGCAGTGGAAAAATCGATAAAAAGAGCGATTATTTGGTTTTAGAAGCAGATGAATTTAATCGCCATTTCTTAGCTTATACATCTAAAATTTCCATTGTGACTTGTATCGAATTAGAGCACACGGAGATTTATCATGACTTAGAAGACATGATTGCTACTTTTTCAAAATTTTTAAACCAAAATACGCAAGAATTGGTCATTGCTTGTGGGGATGATGAAAATATCCGGAAAATTCAGTTTCAAAAGCCAGTGATTTTCTATGGAGAAGACAAGGCAAATACCTATCAACTTCAAAAGATTGACTTAAGAGAAGATGGTTCCGCTTTTGATTTGTATCATGAGGGAGAATTCGTGGACAGATTCTTTGTTCCTCTTTATGGAAAACATATGGTGTATAATACAGCAGCTGCGATTATTGTTTCTTTAGAAGAGGGGATTTCGAAAGAAAAAATCAAAGCATTGC
>CANQOD010000095.1 GCA_947625395.1 uncultured Bacilli bacterium | reverse complement strand
CGGATAGGAATTTGTTATAATAAAGAAAAGATAGGAGAAATGCTTATGTATGAGCCAAAAAAATCAAAGGGCAAAATCGTTTTGATTCTGTTGCTTTTACTTCTCTTAGGTGTAGGAGGCTATTTTGGAGTACAGTATTATTTCAAAGAGGTAAAAGAAAAAGAAACTCCTCAGAAAGAATCGGAACAAAAAGAAGTTTTTGAAGATTTGTCCGATGCACAAGTGAGCTATGTACTTTCTAAAATCAATTTTTATGATGGTATGTTACCTTATGGAAACTTTGATGAAAACACTCTGAATAATGAGTTAGCACTGCGCTTTGTGGATTCAGTTCGAGATGTTGAATACGTTGATTTTACAAAAGGAACTTCTCTTTCAAAAGTAGAAGAAATTTTAAAACGCTATTTTGGTCCGAAAGTACACTTTAATAGTGAAGAGTCCACTTGTCAGGATGCAAATAACTGTTTTTACTACAATCAGGAAGAAAAGAAATATACGAAACTGAATGTAGCCACTTATCCTTATAAAACGAAAAATGTTTATGTATCTGGAAAAAGAGAAGTCACAACGAAAAAAATTATTGTTCAGGTACGACAACTTTATTATATTGACACTCAAAATGGCAGTTCTCCAATGCAGTTTTATAATCAAGTTGAAAGTGCCATCAACAATCAAGCGCCTCTTTTTGATTTGCTAGCAATGTATGGAAATGAAGCAACAAACGAAGTCCACTATGACAATACGTTCAATCAAGCCTATCAGGCAAATCTAGGGAATATTCCAATTGTCACTTATTCTTTTGCTTATCAAAGCGGTGGCTATTATTTAGAAAAAGTTGAAAAATAAAAGAGAATGATTGTCAAATGCAACACTTTCTCTTTTTTATTTTGGAAAAAAAGCGTATAATTTGATTAGAGAATAGGACGTGAATGTATGGCAAAAAAGAAACGAAAAAAAGAAACAAAAAAAGAATTTGCATATAGTTGTGAACTATATGGAGTTTTACTAATTTTAGCTTCTATTTTAGGAATTGGAAAATACGGTCCTGTTGGGTCCATGATTGCTTCTTTTGGACTATTTCTAACAGGCGTTGGTTATAATGTCTTTTTAGTGCTTCTATTAGTGATTGGGTGCTATTTAGTTTTAAAAAGAGAATGGCCTAATTTTTTTACGACAAAATTATTAGGATTATATTTGTTTATTATTGGACTATTGGTTCTAATGCATCAAGATTATGTGTTACAAAATAAAGGTGCGGGCGTGATTTTCAAAGAAACAGTGGATCAATTGGTCACTTGCTTTAACCAAATCATGAAAGGATTAACACCTGAAATCACTGGTGGTGGAATCATTGGTGGTGCGTTTGCCATTCTCTTTTCTGTTTTGTTTTCTTATCAAGGAATGCAAATTATTGCTTGGGTGTTTGTCTTCTTTGGCTTGATGATGTTTACAGGCTTTTCGATTGTTGACTTGATTAAAAATTCGATCGAAAAGAGCAAAGAAGCCTTGTCTAGTCATAAAGAGAAAGAACCAACCCAAGAGAGAAAGCCTCTTATCATTGGTAGTGATGATGACGAAGAACAAGAATCAGCTGCAGGAAACGTGAAAGAAGAAGAGAAAAAGATTGTCATCACAAGTCTTGATGAACTCAATAAAAAGCCAAAAGAACAGGAAGAAAGCTCGGCACCAAATGAAGAGGAAGGAAAGAAAGAAAAACCTTATGTTCCTCATCCTTATACATTGCCTCCAACGTCACTTTTGAATCCCCCTAAAAAAGGCAAGAAGAGCTTAAATCAAAATTTAATTGAGAAAAACATTGTTGTTCTTGAAAACGTTTTAAAAGACTTTGGGATTATTGGAAAAGTAGTGGAAGTCCATATTGGACCTACAGTTACGCAGTATGAGTTAGAACTTCATTCAGGAACAAAGGTAAGTAAATTACTGGGAATTCATCGTGAAATATCTTTAGCATTGGCTACAAAAGATGTTCGTATAGAAGCGCCAATCCCAGGAAAAAATACAGTGGGTATTGAGCTTGCCAATCCGGAAACGACTCCTGTTTCTTTCCGAGAAATTATTGAGAAAATTCCAAAGGACAAAGATAGTAGTAAGTTACTTGTTCCCCTTGGCAAAAATATTATGGGGAATGTCGTTTGGTGTGAAATTGATAAAACACCTCACTTGTTGGTTGCTGGTACTACTGGTAGTGGTAAATCAGTTTGTATTAACGGAATTATTTGTTCGATTTTAATGCGGACGAAACCTGATGAGGTAAAGTTGGTCATGGTTGACCCGAAAGTTGTTGAATTGTCTGTTTATAATGGTATTCCTCATTTGATGTGCCCTGTTGTTACGGACCCTAAAAAAGCCTCTGTTGCGCTTGCGAAAATGGTCAATGAAATGGAACGCCGCTATGAAGAATTTAGTGAAACAAAAACAAAAAGTATCAGTACTTATAATGCATATATTGATAATTGGAACCAAAAACATAAAGAAGACCAAAAGCCTCGAATGCCTTATATTGTGGTCATTATAGATGAGTTGGCTGATTTAATGATGGTGGCTGCGAAAGAAGTAGAAGCATCTATTTTGCGAATTGCCCAAAAAGCAAGAGCTGCTGGAATTCATTTGGTTGTTGCAACGCAAAGACCTTCTGCTGATGTTATCACCGGTTTGATTAAAGCCAACATTCCATCCCGTATTTCCTTTGCTGTAGGAAGTAGTATTGATTCTCGAACGATTCTAGATGCTTCGGGGGCGGAAAAATTGTTAGGAAAAGGGGACATGTTATTCTTGCCAATGGGAGAAATTTCTCCTCAACGTGTACAAGGGGCATTTATTGGTGATGATGAAATCGCCAAGTTAATCGACTATACAGTAGACCAACAAAAAGCAGAGTATGATGAAAATATGATGCACTTAGAAGCAGCCAATGCCGATAAGAGTCAAAGTCAGATGGAAGATCGTAATCAGGAAGAAGAATATGATGACCCACTTTACAATGAGATTGTTGAATTTGTGATTGAACAACAAAAAGCCTCTACCTCGCTTTTGCAACGACGTTTTAAACTTGGCTATAGCCGGGCGGCACGCATTGTTGATTTATTAGAGGAAAGAGGAATTATTGGTCCTCAAAATGGTTCTAAGCCAAGAGAAGTCCTTGTCAAGTTGGAAGAAAAAGAACAAGAAACAGAAGAGGAATAAAGGCTGCACTTTTTCTTCTTTTTTTCGGAGAAAAGTGCGGAAAAAAGGCTTTAAAAAACAGAAAAGAAAGCCATTAATTGCCTTAAGTCGAGGTGGAAGAAACTTAAAAATTATGATATAGTAAAAAAAGGAGGATAAAAATATGAGTACACCACACATTGAAAGTCAAATAGGAGAGATTGCTCCTAAAGTTTTGTTGCCGGGCGATCCATTACGGGCGAAGTATATCGCAGAACATTATCTTGAGAATGCTGTTTGCATTAATCAAATTCGTGGCATGTTAGGTTATACAGGAACTTATAAAGGAGAAAAAGTGACTGTTTTTGCAACTGGAATGGGAATGCCAAGTATGGGAATTTATGCTTATGAATTATGTAAATTTTATGGGGCAAAAGAATTCATTCGGATTGGAACTTGTGGCGCAAAGAAAGATTTTTTACATTTAAGAGATTTGATTTTAGCCAATGAGAGTTATACTTTATCAAGTTATCCTTATTTGTTTTTTGATGATAAAGAAACGACTTTTGCATCCAGTGAAACACTCAATCAGAAGATTAGAACTGTGGCTGATAAGAAAAATTGCCTCTTACATGAGGGGAGAATCGGTACAAGCGATGTGTTTGATGTTTATGTCGATAAAAAAATTTATTTGAAAAAATTTGAAAAAGATGTGCTTGCTTTTGAAATGGAAGCTGCTGCTCTTTTTGCGATAGGAAAACATTTGGGTGTTCAAACAGCTTGCTTACTTACTGTGGTGGATTCTGTTCACCAAAATGAAAGTATCACAGCTTTAGAACGTGAACAATCACTGGATGCGATGATTCAATTGGCACTGGATGCAATTGTGTTATAAAAGAAAAACAATGGGAAATACTAAAAAGAGAAAGAAGGAATGATGAATGCAAAAAGTAACAAAAAACTTAGGTTCCTACCGCTTACATGTTATTCATACAACGGCATTTAAAAGTGTATTAGTCAAAGTATGTTTCCATTCACAAATTCAAAAAGAAAAGGTCACAGAAAGAAATTTTTTAGTGAATTTATTATTGTGTTCAACGAAGCAAATTCCCTCTAAAAGAGAACTTTCTATGATTTGTCAGGACTTGTATGCTGTAGAAATTTCCTCTTCCAATAGACGAATTGGCAATTTTATGGATACAACCTTTACGCTTTCTGTCTTGGAAGACCAATATACAGAAGAAGGCAATTTTAAAAAATGTTTAGAGCTCCTGCATCAAATTATTTTGGAGCCGAATGTAAGTCAGAAAGCATTTCAGACCAAAGATTTTGAAATTGTGAAAGCACAGTTAGAGGCGGATTTAAAAGCGACGCGTGAAAATTTATCGCGTTATAGTCTTATTCGAGCTCTTGAAAACTTAGAAGAAGAAAGTCC